>NZ_JBSFTP010000016.1:97953-107747 GCF_053591315.1 Streptomyces sp. NPDC003042 | reverse complement strand
GCACCAGGCCCCCCCGGCCCCGCCCTTCGGGCGGCCGGAGCTACTTTGACGACACTCCCTAGCGGCCCAGCACCGCCATCGCCGCGTTGTGGCCCGGGACTCCGCTGACGCCGCCGCCGCGCACCGCCCCCGCGCCGCACAGCAGTACGTTGCGGTGGGCGGTCTCCACGCCCCACCGGCCGCCGCCGTCCTCGCTCCCGCCGTCCACGGCGGCGTACGGCCAGGACAGGTCCCGGTGGAAGATGTGGCCTCCGGGCAGGCGCAGTTCGCGCTCCAGGTCCAGTGGGGTCTTCGCCTCGATGCAGGGGCGGCCGTCGGCGTCGAAGGCCAGGCAGTCGGTGAGCGGCTCGACCAGGTGGGCGTCGAGCTGGGCCAGCGTGGCGGTCAGCAGCACCTCGCGCGCCTGCCTGTTGTCGTGTCCGAACAGCCGGGCGGGAGTGTGCAGTCCGAAGAGCGTGAGGGTCTGGTAGCCCTGCTCCACCAGCTCCGGCCCGAGGATCGAGGGGTCGGTCAGCGAGTGGCAGTAGATCTCCGAGGGCGGTACGGACGGCAGTTCCCCGGCGGCGGCCTCGGCGTGGGCGCGCCGCAGCTGCTCGTACCCCTCGGCGATGTGGAAGGTGCCGCCGAAGGCCTCGCGGGGGTCCACCGAGGTGTCGCGCAGCGCGGGCAGTCGGCGCAGCAGCATGTTGACCTTGAGCTGGGCGCCCTCGGGTGCCGGGCCGGGGGCGGCGGCCGGGTCCTCGCCGAGGAGGTCGGCCAACGCCTGGGGTGAGGCGTTGACCAGGACGGTCCGCCCGACGACGGTGCCCTCGCCCACCGCCGTACGGAAGGTGACCTCGGCCGGTGTGACGCCGTCCGTGTGGATCCGCAGCACCTCGTGCCCGGTGGCGATCTCCGCGCCGGCCGACCGCGCGGCGCCGGCCAGGGCGTCCGTGAGCGCGCCCATGCCGCCGACGGGTACGTCCCAGTCGCCCGTGCCGCCGCCGATGACGTGGTAGAGGAAGCAGCGGTTCTGCGCGAGCGAGGCGTCGTGGGCGTCGGCGAAGGTGCCGATCAGCCCGTCGGTGAGGACCACGCCGCGCACCAGGTCGTCGGCGAAGTGCGCTTCCACGGCCTGGCCGAGGGGCTCCTCGAACAGCATCCGCCAGGCCGCTTCGTCGTCGATCCGGGTCCGCAGCTCCTCACGGGTGGGCAGCGGCTCGGTGAGGGTGGGGAAGACCTTCCCGGCGACCCGTCCGGTCGTCCCGTAGAAGGCCCGCCAGCTTTCGTACTCCCGCTCCGAGCCGGTCAGCCGGGCGAAGGAGGCGCGGGTGCGCGCCTCGTCGCCTCCGACGAGCAGTCCGCCCGGCCGGCCGTCGCGTTCGACGGGCGTGTACGAGGAGACCGTGCGCCGCCGCACCGTGAAGCGCAGCCCCAGATCGCGCACGATCTTCGCGGGGAGCAGGGAGACGAGGTAGGAGTAGCGCGACAGGCGGGCGTCGACCCCGACGAAGGGGCGGGTGGAGACGGCGGCCCCGCCGGTGCGTCCGAGCCGCTCCAGGACCAGCACCGAGCGGCCCGCCCGGGCCAGATACGCGGCGGCGACCAGGCCGTTGTGGCCGCCGCCCACGATCACCGCGTCGTACACGTCGTGTGCGAGAGCTGTCATGGCTCTTGGTAGCACACCTGGCCGAGCCGCTCCAGACAGTGCGCCTCGTCGGCGTGGGCCAGGGCGGTGTCGGGATGTTCGTCGCCGAGGGACCGTTCGCGGATGCCGGAGAGTTCCCGGTAGAGGGGCAGGGCCTCGTCCCAGCGGCCCAGGTGGCCGAGTCCGACGGCGAGTTCCCGTCGGCTGACGAGCGTGTCCGGGTGTTCCGCGCCCAGGGTCCTGGCCCGCGCGGCGCACACCTCGCGGGCCTCGGCCACCGCCTCCTCCCACCGGTCCAGGCGGCCGAGGTTGACGCCGAGGACGTGCCGGGCGCGCAGGGTCTCCGGGTCGGCGGCGCCGTAGGCACGGGTACGGTCGCGGGCCAGTGCCCGGAACAGGTCGACGGCCTCGGCGGCGCGGCCGGTGCGGCCCAGCGCGATACCGGTCTCGTAGCGCGCGGCGAGGGCGTCGGGGTGGTCCCGGCCCAGTACGCGTTCCCGTACGGCCGCGACGTGGCGGAAGCCGGTCAGCGCCTCGTCCCAGCGGCCGAGCCGGCCGAGGGCGTAGGCGGCCTCGTAGCGGGTCAGGAGCGTGTCGGCGTGGTCGTCGCCGAGCACGGCCGCGCGGTCGGCCGCCACCTCGGCGGCGGCGGCGTGGGCTTCGGAGTGGCGGCCCAGCGCGCCCAGGGCGCAGGCCAGGTTGTGGCGGCAGCGCAGGGTGTCGGGGTGGCGCGGGCCCATGGTGCGGGCGCGGGCGGCGAGCACGGCGCCGTAGATCTCGTACGCCTCGCGGTGGCGTCCGAGCCGCCCCAGTTCGTACGCCTCCTCCTGGCGGGCCGCGAGGGTGTCGGCGTGGTCGGGGCCCAGTACGCGCGCCCGTCCCCGGGCCACGGCCGCGTACACGGCCAGCGCCTCCTCCGGCCGGCCGGCCCGGCTGAGGGCGAACGCGCGGGTGTGCCCGGCGGCGAGCGCGCCGGGATGCTCGCCGCCGGCGGTGCCCGGACCGGGTACGGGAGCGCGCGGGAGCCCGTACGCGGCGGTCAGCCGGGGATCCTCGGCCGCGGCGGGCCGCACGATGCGCTGCTCCCCCGAGGCGGTCAGGGAGCCGACGGCGGGCTGGGCAAGGGCGGGCGGCGCATCGCCGACCCCCGCGACGGCGGTGCGCGCCGCCGTCCAGGAGCCGGTGAGCACGGCCCACTCCCCGCTCGCGGGCCGGGCCTCGATCCCGGCCTTGCGCCCGGCGGTCATCCCCTGAGCCCACGCCGGCAGCGGCGCCTGGGCGGCGGGCGGCCCGCCGGGGCCGAACCGGCCCTCGACCAGGCACCGGTGCAGGTGGCGGGCGTCGCCGGGGCGGTCCTCGGGGCGCTTGGCCAGCAGGTCCAGCACCAACTGCTCGAAGTACCCGGGCAGCTCGGGCCGGTGCTCGCGCGGCGGCACGGGCGCCGTGTCGCGGTGGCCGACCAGCACGGACCAGGAGTCGCCGAGGTCGAAGGGCGGGGCGCCGGTGGCGATCTCGTAGAGGACGCAGCCGAGGGAGTAGAGATCGCTGCGGTGGTCGACCTCGCCGCCCGCGATCTGCTCGGGCGACATGTAGTGCGGGGTGCCCATGGCCATGCCGCCGCCGGTGAGTTTGGCGGTGAAGCCGATGTCGTGGGCGAGGCGGGCGATGCCGAAGTCGCAGATCTTCACCGTGCCGTCGGTGAGCCGCATGATGTTGGCGGGCTTGAGGTCGCGGTGGACGACGCCCTGGTCGTGCGTGTAGCCGAGGGCGGCGGCCAGCTGCTCGGCGATGTCGAGGACCGCCTCGACGGGCAGCGGGCGCGCCTCGTTGTCCTCCATGAGCTGGCTGAGGTTACGGCCCTCCAGCAGTTCCATCACGAGGTAGAGGGGACCGCCCGCCGCGCTGTCGTCGCCGAAGTCGTGCACGACGGTGACGCCCCGGTGCTGGAGCGACGCGGCGACGCGCGCCTCACGGCGGAACCGCTCGCGCAGGACCTGGGTGAAGTGGGCGTCCTGTTCGGGCCCGATGGGCTTGAGGCACTTCACGGCGACCTGCCGGCCGAGCGACTCGTCGCGGGCGCGCCACACCTCGCCCATGCCGCCGCGCCCGATCAGATCGAGTGACCTGTACCGGCCCTGGATCAGTCTGGACTCCGCCATGTCTTAAAGCCGCCCCCGTTGTCGTGCTACGCCCTCCCCGGCCCATCCAGTATGGCCGCTGATGTACGCCGTGTGTACGAGCAGGGGCGGCTCCCTGGGCCCAGGCGACGCATCGCCTTCAAGATGTGACCTGGCGGCAGTTGCCAGCGCAGACCTGCGGGAATGGTGCGCAGCAGGCGACCGGTGAGTCGCAGGCGCCGGGTGACGGCGCGCGGGGCCGGAGCGGGTCGCGCGTACAGCTGGTGCGCCCACGCGGGGAGGGATCCGTAGGCGAGGGCGGCGAGCGGGCGCCACAGCAGGTTTCGGCCAGGGACGAGGAGCGGGTGGACGGGCGGGGCGCGCAGGAAGTCGTCCACGGCGCGGGCGTCGGGTCCGGCCGCGAGGACCGGGCGGACCTGCTCGAAGTAGGCGGCGAGGGCGGCCGTGTCCGCGGGCACCCGGGCCGGGTCGAGGCCGACGAGCCGGGCGTTGACCCGGTTCTCGTCGACGTAGCGGTCGGCCTGGGCGGGGGTGAGCGGGACGCCGGAGCGCCGCAGGACGTGCAGGAAGCTGTCGATCTGCGCGCAGTGCACCCAGAGCAGCAGTGCGGGATCGTCCACCGGGTAGCGCTCCCCGGTCTCCGGGTCGGTGGCGGACAGCTTGCGGTGGATGCCGCGCACCCGCTCCCCGGCCCGCTCGGCGGCCTCGGTGGTGCCGTAGGTCAGGGTGCCGACGAAGTCGGCGGTACGCAGCAGCCGCCCCCAGGCGTCACGCGCGAAGTCCGAGTTCTCCATCACCCCGCGCACGGCGCGCGGGTGCAGGGCCTGGAGATAGAGGGCGCGGACCCCGGCGATCCACATCATCGGGTCGCCGTGGCACTGCCAGGTGAGGGACCCTGGCCCGTACAGCCCTGGGTCGGCGCCCTCGTACGGAGCTGCGCCCATCGCCCGCCTCCTGCCACGGCTGCCCCGGCCGTGCCCGGGACAGGGAGCCTACCCAGCTGGACCCGGCCCAGTCGGGAGGCGTGGTGCCGGCGCACCTGCCAGGAGTCGCACCGCCTCCGCCGCGCGGATCGGTGACGGACTCGTCGGGGGCGCTCACAGCCCCATCGTTCCAGCACTACGCGGCAGCGAGGAGGAGCGTAAGGTCACCTCCCGCGCCAGCGCGTTCAACGCCACCAGTCTCGGCCAGGGCCAGCGCTACCGGTTCCGCCACGCCTGGATCCCTATGCGGCGCGGCTCGGCAACGCCTGCACCGCCACCCGGAAGATCTCCGCTCCCACAAGGGCGTGAATTGATCAGCGCCGACGGCGTTGCCGACCGTCGACGCTGACAGCCCAGGTTGGCCGTCTTGATGCCAACCATCCATCTTTTGTGCCAACTAACAGTCTTCGTCACACACGGCCTCAGCGGCGGACTCGTGGCATGCCCAGGCCGATCCACGAGATGATCTCGCGCTGGATCTCGTTGTTGCCGCCGCCGAAGGTGAAGATCACCGCGCTGCGGTAGCCGCGTTCGAGCTCGCCGTGCAGGACCGCGCCCGCGGAGCCGTCCTTGAGGGAGCCGGCCGCGCCGACCACCTCCATCAGCCAGGCGTACGCGTCCCGGCGGGCCTCGGAGCCGTACACCTTGACGGCGGAGGCGTCCTGCGGGGTGAGGGTTCCGGACTGGACGGCGTTCACCATCTGCCAGTTGAGCAGCTTCATCGCGTCGAGCCGGACGTGGGTGCGGGCGAGGCGGCCGCGGACCCAGTTGAGGTCGATGACCCGGCGGCCGTCGGCGAGCTTGGTCTCGGCGGCCCAGCGCTGGACGTCGTGCAGGGCGCGGATGGCCATGGTGCCGTGGGCGGCGAGGGTCACGCGCTCGTGGTTGAGCTGGTTGGTGATCAGGCGCCAGCCCTTGTTCTCCTGGCCGACCCGGCGGCTCGCGGGGACGCGGATGTCCTCGTAGTAGCTGGCGGTGGTGTCGTGCGAGGCGAGGGTGTTGATGAGGGTGCAGGAGTAGCCGGGGTCGGCGGTCGGCACGAGGAGCATGGTGATGCCCTTGTGCGCGGGGGCGTGCGGGTCGGTGCGGACGGCGAGCCAGACCCAGTCGGCGGTGTCGCCGTTGGTGGTCCAGATCTTCTGGCCGTTGACGACGTAGGTGCCGCTCTCCTCGTCGCCCTCGCGGACGGCCTTGCACTTGAGCGCGGCGAGGTCGGTGCCGGCGTCGGGCTCGCTGTAGCCGATGGCGAAGTCGATCTCGCCGGCGAGGATCCGCGGCAGGAAGTACGCCTTCTGCTCGTCGGTGCCGAACTGCATGATGGTCGGCCCGACGGTGTTCAGCGCCATCAGCGGCAGCGGTACGACCGCCTGCGCGGCCTCGTCGAAGAAGATGAACTGGTCCATGGGCGACATCCCGCGCCCGCCGTACTCCTTGGGCCAGCCGACGCCGAGCCAGCCGTCCGCGCCGAGCCGGCGGATGGTGTCCCGGTAGAAGCGCTTCTGGGCGGCGGGGTCCTCGTAACGGGCGTACACGTCCTCGGGAACGAGCTCGGCGAAGTAGGCGCGCAGGTCGGTACGCAGCTGCTGCTGCTCAGGCGTGTATTCGAGGTGCACGGGCCCTCCGGGAGTCTCGCGGTCCAGCCGGTCGCTGTGGTGGCGGCGGTCAGAGTAGAACCTGTTCCAAGAATCCGGAAGGGCCGGGCGTCCGGTGGGTAGGGTCACGGATCATGGACGCACGGGCGGTGGTGACGGGGAGCGAGGTCGTCGTGGAATGCCCCGGGGTCACGGACTATTACGGGCGCGGCACCGCGGTGCCGCTGCGGCTGCGCCGCCGGGTCGCCGACGGGGCCTGGCTGTTCGAGGTGGGCACGCCGGTCGCCGCGGTGCCGCGACTGGCCGGCGTCGCGCGGGCGCAGGACGTACGGGCCTTCGCACGGGGGATGGTGGACGTGCTGGCGGCGGGGTCCGGGGAGCCGGACTTCACCCTGTTCGACGACGGCCGCACCGAGGTGATCGCGACGGCCGGGTACGGCCCCGAGCTGTATCTCGGTCTGGAGGCCGCCTTCGATCTCCAGCAGGACCGGGTGGGAACGGATGCGGACGGCCGGCCCCTGTACGCCAACGCCTTCGGCGGGGCCCATGTGCATCTGGGCGAGATCTCACCGGCCCAGCCGGAGGTACTCGCCGCGTTCGCGCGGGCGTTGCTGGCCGCGCTCGACGGCGGCTGACGGCGCGGCTGACGGCGCGGCCGGGCTCCGGTCGACGCCGCCCGGCCTCGCGCGTCAGTTCAGGGCGGTGATCATCGCCGCGGCCGTCGTCGCCATGGCCGCGCGTGCTGCCGCGAGGTACGGCCTGGGGTCCGCCGGGGTCAGGTGGGTGCGGATGGCTTCGGTCATGGCCACGTTCAGGGCGGTACCGATGTTGACCTTGCGGATGCCGCCGGCCACCGCGGCCGCCAACTCCGCGTCGGGCAGGCCGGAGGAGCCGTGCAGCACGAGCGGTACGTCCACGGTCTTGGCGATCCGCGCCAGGAGCACGTGGTCCAGTGCCCCGGTCCGGCTGGTCATCGCGTGGCTGCTGCCGATGGCGACGGCCAGGGCGTCCACCCCGGAGTCGACGACGAACCGCCGCGCCTCGTCGGGGTCGGTACGGGCTCCCGGTGCGTGCGGGTCCAGCGGAGCGGAGCCGTTCTTGCCGCCCACCTCGCCCAGTTCCGCCTCGATCCACAGCCCGTTGACGTGGGCCCAGTCGACGGCGGACCGCGTGGCCTCCAGGTTCTCGGCGTACGGCAGGTGCGCGGCGTCGTACATCACCGACCCGAAGCCGGCGTCGGCGGCCTGCCTCAGCAGCTCGGAGCTCTTGACGTGGTCGAGGTGCAGCCCGACGGGCACCCCGGCCGCCTCGGCGCAGGCCAGGGCCGCCCGGGCGATGGGCAGCAGCCTGCCGCCACGGAACCGGACGGCGTTCTCGCTGAGTTGGAGGACGACCGGCAGGCCGACCCGTTCGGCGCCCTCGATCACGCCCTCGGCGTGCTCCAGCGTGATGATGTTGAAGGCGGCGACGGCGCGCCCCGCCGCGGCCGCCTCCGCGACCAGGGTCCCAGCGGCTGCGAGGCTCATCGGACCGCCTCCTCGCCGCTGGTGAGGATCACCGAGCGGGTCAGGTTGCGCGGCGCGTCCGGGTCCAGCCGCCGGTGCTCGGCGACCGCGAGGGCGAGGCGGTGCACGCGGACCAGTTCGGCCAGCGGGTCGAGCCGGCCGGTCACCCAGGCGGCTCCGGTGCCCAGGACCTGCTCGGCGATCCCGTCGGGGGCCTCGTCCAGCGACCAGGTCACCGAGCCGGGGCCGGTGACGCTGACCGGCCCGTGCCGGTACTCCATCGCCGGATAGGACTCGGCCCAGGACAGCGAGGCCTCGCGCATCTTGAGGGCGGCCTCGTGGGCCAGGCCGACGCTCCAGCCCCGTCCGAGGAAGGTGAACTGTCCCCGGCTCTCCAGCCCGGCGGGCAGCGGTTCGGCAAGTGCGGTACGGGCGTCGGCGACGGCGGCCGGGCTGTGGGCGCCCACGTGGGCGCGCAGCAGGGTGAGGGCGGTGGTGGCGAACCGGGTCTGGACGACGGACCGCTCGTCGGCGAACGCGAGCACCACGACCTCGTCCGCGAGGGTGATCACGGGCGTCGCCGGATCCCCGATGACGGCGGTGGTCGCGACGCCGGCCTCCCGCAGCCCGGCCAGCAGGTCCAGCACCTCGGTGGTGGTGCCCGACCGGGTGAGGGCCACGACCCGGTCGTAGCGCCGGTGGCGCGGGAACTCGGAGGCCGGGAAGGCGTCGGTCTCCCCTTGTCCGGCGTCCTCGCGCAGAGCGGCGGCGGCCTGGGCCATGTAGTACGAGGTCCCGCACCCGACGATCGCGGTACGCTCCCCCGGCCGCGGCAGCACCGCCCGGCTGCCGGGGGCCAGTTCGGCGGCCCGTTGCCAGCAATCGGGCTGCGTGGCCAACTCGTACGCGATGTGACTCATGCGGGCTCCCTGCGCCGTCGGGGCATGTTCCTGAACGGTACTTCCTGCAAGGTAGTGCAAGATAGCGGCCGGTTTCGCGCAACTTCACGCACCTGTCGGCTGATCGGCTGCGTTAATCTCGATCACGGGCCGGGGACCAGACCAGGGCCGGACACGGGAGGGGCACCATGACCCGCAAGGAACGCTGGCAGAGACTGCTGGATCTGCTGGTGGAACGGGGCGGGCTGGAGGTGGAGCCGGCCGCCGAGACCCTCGGCGTGTCGGCCGCGACGATCCGCCGGGACCTGGACCAGCTGGCCGAACAGCAGCTGCTGGTCCGCACGCGCGGCGGGGCGGTGCCGCACGGGGTGTCGTACGAACTCCCGCTGCGCTACCGCACCTCGCGCCGGGCCGACGAGAAGCGCCGGATCAGCGAGGCGGTCGCTGCGCTGATCGCCCCGGGCGAGGTCGTCGGCTTGACCGGCGGCACCACGACGACGGAGGTCGCCCGCGCCCTGGCGGCCCGCCCGGACCTCGCCACCGGCTCCCCCGCGCTCACGGTCGTCACCAACGCCCTGAACATCGCCGGCGAGCTGGTCATCCGGCCCCAGTTCAAGATCGTCCTGACCGGCGGCGTCGCCCGCCCCCAGTCCTACGAACTCACCGGGCCGCTGGCGCAGCAGACCCTGGGTCAGCTCACCGTGGACACGGCCGTGCTGGGCGTCGACGCCTTCGACCCTGCGGACGGCGCGGCCACCCGCCACGAGGACGAGGCGGCGGTGAACCGCCTGCTGTGCGAACGCGCCCGCCGGGTGGTGATCGCGGCGGACTCCACGAAACTCGGCGTCCGCGCCTTCGCCCGCATCTGCGCCACGTCCTCGGTGGACGTCCTGGTCACGGACACGGGCCTGTCGTCACAGGCGGCCCGGGAGTTCACCTCGGCGGGGGTGGAGGTGGTGCGGGTTTGAGGGGGCGGGGGTGGGGGTGGGGGTTCGGTGGCCGGGGGTTCGGTGGCCGGGGGTTCGGTGGCCGGGGGTTCGGTGGCCGGGG
>NZ_JBSFTP010000016.1:0-97855 GCF_053591315.1 Streptomyces sp. NPDC003042 | reverse complement strand
CGGTTCGGTGATCCGGGGGTTCGGTGATCCGGGGGTTCGGTGATCCGGGGGTTCGGTGATCCGGGGGTTCGGTGATCCGGGGGTTCGGTGATCCGGGGGTTCGGTGATCCGGGATCAGGGAGGGTATGGGGGCTTCCCGTCAGTCTCATCGTCTCTCCGGTTCGGGCCGGCCCCTCAAGGGCGCTCCTCCTCGTTCCTCGTCGTCGCGTCGCTTCGCGATGGCCTGCGGCCACCCTTGACCGGCCGTCCCGCCCCGGACAAACGAAGACTGTCGGGAAACCCCCAAAAGAACGGCACGGGGAGAGGGACGGGCATGCGAGGTCATCAGGGATGCGAGCCCCTGCCCCGGCAGGACGATCCCCATCCGGGGTCGACAACCATCCAGCCCCGAGTCGGGGCCGGCCCATCCTCACGAAACAGCGACCAGACCGAGCCGGCGGCCCCTCAGCGGGGTCAGGCGCATCAGATCGCTACTCGCTCCACACATCTCGGCGACCGACCCCCGCCTGTGGCCGCGCAAAAGCCGCACAAGCACCCCAGAGCTCCGCACCGACGGCGCCCGACGGCCGTCCGTGGCCGGGCAAAAGCCGCCCAAGCTCCCCAGCGCGCCTCATGTCCCGGCGGCGAACGGCCGCCTGTGGCTGGGCATAAGCCGCCCACGCTCTCCGGCGCGCCTCATCGACGGCGACTGACCGTCCGATGGGGTCAAAAGACGGCTGGCAGCGGGTATGTCGTGGTGGATTGCGGTCTGGACGAGTGGGCGCGCGCAGGGGCCGCCAAATTGCCGCAATTACCCTAGTTTGCACGCGTGTTTGTGGTGTGGAGGTCGCTCTGACCGCTTCACAGCTCGACATGGGCGCTGTTTGGGGCCTTCAGCCCGGATGGGCGACGGTCGCCCGCATCGAGATGCACCAAGGCGTCGTGGGCGGCTTGTGTCCAGCCACAGAGGGGCGACGGCCGCCTTCCATGCGAGGCATGCAGGCGTCGTGGGCGGTTTGTAGCCGACCACAGACAGGCGACGGGCACCCCTCAAGGCAGGCACGCAGGCATCTTGGGCGGCTTGTGACCAGCCGCAGACGGGCGACGGCCGCCTTCCACGCGAGGTGCGCAGGTGGCTTGGGCGGTTTGTGCCCGGCCACAGGCGGCCGTCAGTCGCCGTCGATGAGAAGCGCTGGGAAGCATGGGCGGTTTGTGCCCGGCCACAGGCGGCCGTCAGTCGCCGTCGATGAGAAGCGCTGGGGAGCATGGGCGGCTTGTGCCCGGCCACAGACGGGTGGCAGCCGCCGAGACGTGTGGAGCGAGTAGCGATCTGATGCGCACCCACGCTCCCGGGAACCGTCTGGCCGCCGTGAGATGGATGCTGGCCTCCTTGGCTCCAGTCCCGCATCCCTGATCTCCTCGCATGCCCGCTCCTCCCCCCGTGCCGTTCTTTTGGGGGTTTCCCGACAGTCTTCGTATGTCCGGGGCGGGACGGTCGGTCAAGGGTGGCCGAAGGCCATCGCGAAGCGACGCGACGACGAGGAACGAGGAGGAGCGCCCTTGAGGGGCCGGCCCGACACGGAGAGACGATGAGACTGACGGGAAGCCCCCATACCCTCCCTGATCCCGGATCACTGGACACCGGCCACCGAACCCCCGGCCGCCCCACGCTCCCGCCCCACGACCCCCGCCCCACACCCCCGCCCCTGATCAGCTCGGATGGCCGAGGCGTCGCCGCACCTCGCGGATCCGCCCGTCGGCCTGTGCCCCGTCCTCGATGCCGGCACGGATTCGTCGCTCCAGGTCCCCGATGACCACCTGCCCCAACGGCGCGTCGGGGGACTTCCTCCATGACTTCGGCCGCCGGGTCGACAGTCGCTGCTCGACCGCGTCCCCATCCGCCGTCCGTAGGCCGATAAGCGCCGAGAGAACCAGATACCGGCCTCGCCGGTCGGCACTCTTGGGCGCTCGCTTGTTCCTGCGGATGCTTTTACGTGAGCTCTTGTCGTTCTCGCCGTAGCTGTTGCGTCGGTCCTTGAGGTAACTCATCCGCTTCTTCTCCTGCGGTGCCTTCCGTTCCACGGCCGCCTCGCCTCCAGTTCCGACCAACGACTCACGCCATCCGGCCACCCCCACCGCGGGAAGCGATAAACCCGCACCCCGCATGCGCCGACATGGTCCTACCCATGCCCGCCCCTTCCTATCTGACGCACCGTCAGCTTCAATCGGTCGTGTGATGGGACACGCAGGGATGGCGGCCACCGTCGTCCGATACCTCAGGTCGGTCGGCTCCCCCACCTCCATGGAGCCGGAGTCGGAGACACAGCCGGTCGACGCGCTGCCGCGGCCCGAGCTGCGGGCCGTCGGGGAGGATGAGCGGGCGCCCGTCAGTCCCGCCGAGTTCCGGGCCGTACTGGGCAACTTCGCCAGCGGGGTCACCGTCATCACCGCGCCCGGCGACGACGGGCCGGCCGGTTTCGCGTGTCAGTCCTTCGCCTCGCTGTCCCTCGACCCGCCCCTGGTCACCTTCATGGTGGCCCGTACGTCGACCACCTGGCCGCGCATCGCGCGCGCCGGGGTGTTCTGCGTCAACATCCTGGGCGCCGAGCAGGGCGAGCTGTGCCGGGGCTTCGCCGTCAGCGGTGCGGACAAGTTCGCCGGGGTGGCCCACCGGCCCGCCCCCGTGACCGGGTCGCCGCAACTGGACGACGTGCCCGCCTGGATCGACTGCCGGATCCACGCCGTCCACACCGGCGGAGACCACCTCATCGTCGTGGGGCGGGTCGAGGCCATGGGCGCGGCCGGCGAGGGCGGGCCGCTGCTGTTCCATCAGGGCCGGTTCGGCCGCTTCACCTCCTGAGCCGGGGACGGGACCGGGAGGTGGGGGCCGGGCACAACCCCCGACCCCCACCCCCCACCTCAGAACGTGAGCACCCCCCGCGCCACGCGCCCGTGGTGGGCGTCGTCCGCCGCCTTGGCGAAGTCCTCGACCGGGTAGACCTCCGTCACCAGCTCGTCCAGCAGGAGCTTGCCCTGCCGGTACAGCTCGGCGTACAGCGCAATGTCACGCTGCGGGCGCGAGGACCCGTAGCGGCAGCCCATGATCGTCTTGTCCAGGTACAGGGACGAGACGAGGAACGCCGCCTCCTCCCTGAAGCCCGGCACGCCGAGCAGGACGGCCTGCCCGTGCCGGTCGAGGAGGTCGACGGCCTGGCGGATCAGCTTCACGTTGCCCACGCACTCGAAGGCGTGGTCCGCGCCCGTCGGCAGGATCTCGCGGACGGCCGCGGAGGAGTCGGGGACGGTCGAGGCGTCGATGAAGTGCGTGGCCCCGAACCGGCGGGCCACCGCCTCCTTCGCCGGGTTGGCGTCCACCGCCACGATGGTCGTGGCCCCCGCGATCCGCGCGCCCTGGAGGACGTTGAGCCCGATGCCGCCGGTGCCGATGACCACGACGCTCTCGCCGCGGTCCACCTTCGCCCGGTTCAGCACGGCCCCCACGCCCGTCAGCACCCCGCAGCCGATCAGCGCGGCGGAGGTCAGCGGGATCTCCCGGGGGATCTTGACGGCCTGCACGGCCTTGACGATCGTCCGCTCCGCGAAGGCCGAGTTGGAGGCGAACTGGTACAGCGGCTTCCCGCCCCGTGAGAAGGGTTGTCCGGGCATCCCGATCGCCTTGCGGCACATGGTCGGCCGGCCGCGGTCGCAGTCGGCGCACGCCCCGCAGTTCGCCAGCGTGGACAGTGACACGTGATCTCCCACTGTCACATGTGAAACTCCACTGCCAACCGCCTCCACCACACCCGCCCCCTCGTGCCCGAGCACCACCGGCGGCGGGAACGGGATCGTCCCATCCATCACCGACAGGTCGCTGTGGCAGAGCCCCGCCGCCGCGATCGCGACGAGCACCTCCCCCGGCCCCGGATCGCGGATCTCCAGATCGTCGACGACCTGGGCCTGCTTGCCGTCGAATACGACGCCTCTCACCTGGGCTCCTTAGGCAGGCCGAGCACCCGCTCGGCAATGATGTTCCGCTGGATCTCGTCCGAGCCGCCGTAGATCGTGTCGGCCCGGGTGAACAGGAACAGGCGCTGCTCCTCGTCGAGCCCGAGTTCGTACGGTGTTCCCCGCGCCCAGAGCCCCGGCCCGGCCGTCGCCGCCGCGCCCCGGACCGCCACCGCCAGCTCTCCGAGCCGCCGGTGCCATCCGCCCCACAGCAGCTTCGCCACGCTCGGAGCCCCGGGATCCACCGCGTCACCCAGCGTCCGCAGCGCGTTCCACCGCATGGTGCGCAGCTCGGCCCACTGCCGTACGAGCCGCTCCCGCAACACGGGGTCGGCGGCGTCCCCGCCGGCGCGGTCGGCCAGGGAGGCCGCCACGTACGCGGCCACCACACGCTCCAGTTCCGCCGCGAAGCCGATCTGCTGGACCAGCGTCGAGACCCCCCGCTCCAGGGCGAGCAGCCCCATGGCCACGGTCCAGCCGTTGCCCTCGCCGCCGACCGTCTCGGCCGCCACCGCCCCGTCGAAGAAGACCTCGTTGAACTCCGCCGTCCCCGACAGCTGCCGGATCGGCCGGACCTCGATCCGCCCCGGCTGGTCCATCGGCACCAGCAGGAAGGACAGACCCCGGTGCCGCTTCGACCCCGCCTGCGTCCGGGCCAGGACGAAGCACCAGTCGGCGTCCGCCGCGAGCGAGGTCCAGATCTTCTGCCCGGTGACCCGCAGCCGCCCGTCCGCCCGGTCGCGTACGGCCGCCGTGCTCACCCCCGCCAGGTCGGATCCGGCGTCCGGCTCGCTGTACCCCTGGCACCACAGCTCCTCGCCCCGCGCGATGCCGGGCAGGAAGCGGTCGCGCTGCTCCTGGTCCCCGTACGCGGTCAGGGTGGGGGCCAGGAGGTTCTCCCCGATGTGGCCGACCCGGCCGGGCGCGCGCAGCGCCGCGTACTCCTCCGCCCACACCACCTGCCCGGTGAGCGAGAGCCGCTGCTGCCCGTACGCCCCGGACGGTACGTCCCACCCCTGCCCGATCCAGCCGCCGCGCCCCAGCTCCCGCTCCCACGCGCGCCGCGCCGCCACCCCCTCGTGCTCGCTGCCCGGCCCGCCGAGGCCGACCGCGTCGGCGTACGGCCCTACGAGGTGCTCCGCCAGCCACGCCCGGGCGCGGCCGCGCAGCTCCTCGTCCTCGGCCGCGAAGCTGAAGTCCATGGAGCCTCCTAAGCGTTGGGGCGTTCCTTGGCCGCCGCCGCCTTGGCCATGGCCTCCAGCTGGGCGAGCATCGGCATCGGGTCGGTGCCGACGGTGCCGGGCAGGAAGTCGGCGATCTTCTCGGGGGTCCAGGAACCCTCGGCGTACCCGGCGCGCAGTTCGCGCGGCTGCGCCCAGACGGCGATCTTCGGGCCGGCGATCGTGTAGACCTGCCCGGTGATGCGCTCGCCCCCTACGGCCCTGGCCCGGTCGCTGAGCAGGTAGGTGACGAGCGCGGCGACGTCCTCGGGCTCGCCGATCTCCTTGAGCTCCATGGGGACACCCGCCGACATGCGGGTGCGGGCGACGGGGGCGACGGCGTTGGCGGTGACCCCGTACTTGGCCAGGCCGAGCGCGGCGCTGCGTACGAGGGAGATGATCCCGCCCTTGGCGGCGCTGTAGTTGGCCTGGGCGACGGAGCCCTGGTGGTTGCCGCTGGTGAAGCCGATGAGGGTGCCGGCGCCCTGTTCGCGCATGACTGCGGAGGCGGCGCGGAAGAGGGTGAAGGTGCCCTTGAGGTGGGTGGCGACGACCGGGTCCCATTCCTCCTCGGACATGTTGAACAGCATCCGCTCGCGCAGGATGCCGGCGACGCAGACGACTCCGTCGATGCGCCCGTAGCGGGCGAGCGCGGTGTCGACGATGCGCTGGCCACCCGCCATGGTGGAGATGTCGTCGGCGACGGCGACGGCCTCGCCGCCCGCCGTGAGGATCTCCTTCACCACACCGTCGGCGATCTCGCTGCTCGGCTCCCCGCCCCCTGCGATGCCGACGCCGTAGTCGTTGACGACGACCCTGGCGCCTTCTGCCGCCGCCGCGAGGGCCACGGCCCGTCCGATGCCCCGGCCCGCGCCCGTGACGGCGACGACCTTGCCTGCCAAGAAGTTCCCCACGTCCGGCCCCTTCCCGCGTTTTCTGACGGACCGTTAGATTCTATGGGCAGTCGGACGCCGCAGCACAAGCCCTCGCAAGGAGCTGATGAAACCCATGGCCCCGATGACACCCATGACCCCCACGGCCCTGGCCGCCGAGTTCCACGACATAGCGAAGCGCGTCAACAACTGGGGCCGCTGGGGCGCCGATGACGAGATCGGCACCCTGAATCTGGTCACCGACGCGGTCGTCCGCGCGGCTGCCGCCGAGATCCGCACTGGCCGCCGCGTCCCGCTCGCACTGCCGCTCCAGGAGGACGGCGTACAGGCCGGCCTGATCCCCGGCCGGATCAACCCGCTGCACACGATGGTGCAGATCAACCAGGAGATCTTCGGGCCGGGCACGGTCGCGTGCAGCGACGACGCCGTGACCATGGGCCTCCAGGCCGCGACCCACTGGGACGCCCTGACCCACGTCTCCCACTCCGGGAAGATCTACAACGGCCGCCCGGCCTCCACCATCACCGCGCACACCCGCGCGCAGTTCAGCGGCATCGACAAGGCGGGCCACATCGTCTCGCGCGGCGTGCTGCTGGACGTGGCGCGCGCGAAGGGCCTCGAGCGGCTTGCGGGCGACCACGCGGTGACGCCGGGGGACTTGGAGGAGGCGGAGGAGTTCGGCCGGGTCACGGTCCGCCCCGGCGACATCGTCCTCGTCCGCACCGGCCAGATCCAGGTCTACCTGGCGGGCGACAAGCACGGCTACGGCTACCCCTCACCGGGCCTGTCCATCCGCACGCCGGAGTGGTTCCACGCCCGGGACGTGGCGGCCGTCGCGAACGACACCCTCACCTTCGAGATCTTCCCGCCGGAGATCGATAATCTCTGGCTTCCGGTCCACGCACTCGACCTGGTCGAGATGGGGATGCACCAGGGCCAGAACTGGAATCTCGAAAAGTTGTCCACAGCCTGTGCGGAAGAGGGCCGGTACGCGTTCCTGCTGTCCGCGATGCCGGAACCCTTCGTCGGCGCCACCGGCACCCCGGTCGCCCCGGTCGCCATCCTCTGACCCCGGCCCCGCGACCCCCGGCACCCCGGCACCCCGCCCCGCCGACGGGGCGGGGCAGCGGCTCGTCAGCGGTCCGTGGCTCGCGGGTGCGCCGTTCCCGCGTACGTGATCCAGCACATGTCGCGGGCGGTGTCGACGAGGTACCACACCCGGCCGCCTCCAGTCACCTCGATCTGCCACTGCTCGCAGATCTGTCCGCGATGGGTCCCGTGCGCCAAAGCCCCCTTGAGCGGTGGTGCCGCGGCGTCTCGACGGCCGGCCGCGGATCCGTGCGTATGGCGATCCAGGCTCGGTACGTGTTTTCTCGGGCCTGCTGCGCGAGGCATTCCCAGCCCTTGGCCGAGGCCGCGTCAGCGAAACGGACGTCCCACTGCCCTTCCGGCGCGGGAGGTGCAGCTCGGTCGCCCCTCCCTGCGGTCATGCCGCGTCCCGAGGGTCGGGCACCGGGCCGTAGTCCGTGCCGTGATCCCTGGTCAGCGCGACGAGCAGGTCCGGGTCGGAGTAGACCTCGGCTGTGTGCTGCCAGGCGGTGAGCATTTGGGCGACGGACGCGCTGTTGGCGATGGACTCGGCGGCGCGCATGGTGGCGACAAGCTCGACAGCAAAGGCATGGACATCAGGCTCGGGCAGGAAGCGGACCCAGGGAAATGCATCGGGCAGTATGTCGAGGAGCAGTGCCGTACTACCGGGCTCCCTCCTCGCCATCGCGGCCAGCATGCACGTGGCGGCCGACACTACGGTCTGGTCCTGCTCAGCCCGTGCTGCGGTGGTGAGGACAAGGTCCTCTCCGTCTCTGCGGTGGAGCAGCAACCGTGGCTGGTCCTTGAGCAGAGCCAGCGTCTGCTTGTTCTTGTTCACCAGCTCGGAGAAGTTCACGGCTGCACTCTCAGTCCCCATATCTTTGAAATTAGTTCGAAACTCGCACGCCCGCAATCGCCCGCAAGAGGGAACCTAGAACCCTGGCCACCGAGATCGACCACAAGGCGCCCTGGAGCCCTCGGCGCCACCGGCACCCCGGTCGCGCCGGTGGCCATCCCCTGAGGCCTCGGCTCCGGATCACGCCACGCAGCCGGGCCCGCCTCCGAAGGAGGGGCCGGCTCCGGCCGGTGAGGAAGGACAGCCAGGCCGGGCGGCCGAAGGGGCGCGCGCCGCGCACCCGTGCGCCCCGACGGCCGGCGGAAACGCCGGTGACCCCTGAGGCTGCCACCCATTCGAGGTATCGACGGAAGGGCGGTGGGGCGGTCGCGGAGCGGCTGATTCCTCCCTTTATGGCACGGCATGACTCCGACACGATGGGTTGGCGTCTCCAAGGCCACCACCATGAGCGAGTGGCTCCCGGGTCGCAGAAGAAGAGGGGATCAACCATGTCACCGCGCAAGATCCTGGCGATGATGACCGCGACCGCGGCACTGATCACAGGCACGGTTCTGACCACCAACGCCTCCGCCACCTCCCAGACCCAGCAGTCCGCCTACGCCGAGCAGGTGCGCGATGCGGGGCTGACCGGCCCGCAAGCGGCCCAGCTCCAGAAGAAAGTCGACGGCGTCCTCGCGAAGGATTCGCAAGCGCGCCAGGTCTCCGCGAACAAGCTCACGACCGCCGGCGGCACCCTGACCCTCGCCGTCCCGGGCCAGGCGCAGGTCCGCGACCTGGCCGCTCCCGGTGTGGCGCTGGCCTGCGACCACGGGCACTTGTGCATTCGGGACGGCCAGGGCAACAACTACGACTTCTACCGCTGTGGTTACTACGACTTCTGGGGCATCGGCGACGGAACGTTCAACAACAACCAGACCTCCGGCACGCGGGCCCGCTTCTACAACGAGAACGGCAGCGAACGCTGGTCGAACGTCGCCAAGTCCACCGGCACGGCGTCCTGGACGCCCGTCTACCACATTCGCCCGTGCTGACCCTCTAGAGCACCGATGAGCGGCGGTGGCCCCGGCCTGCGCCCCGGCCGGGGACACCGCCTTCCTCATTCCCCTGCCACCAGGACGAACCACCTGCTCGCCGCGCCCCGACGTACCCGACACCACAATGATCGAGGTCAGGCGCGCGGTGCTCACCGGACACAAGCTGCGCATCCACTACGCGGCCACGGGCCAGACGCCGCACCTCTCCGGCGGCGACCACATCACCGTGCGGGTACGGGTGAACCCGGCGCAGCGGGACGAGCTGCTGGACACCGCGCTGGCTGTCCGCGCGGAAGAACCCGACACAGACGGCCGGCTGCGGCTGGAAGGTGACCTTCCAAGATTCACGACACGCCGAATGGGCGTTGTGGCAGCTCAGCATGGACGCGGAAGCACTATCCCCGCAGTCGTTGCGCACCTTCCTGCGCAACCGCGCCGCCGCGATCGCACCCGCTACGGAGACTCATCCCGGGACGCGGTGCCTGAGCCGGGCCCGAACCCCCTGACGATCAGCCACCCGGCCAGCCCCAGCTCCCAGGCGAACACCGGGAGCGCGGCGACCGTCCCCGCCACGGAGAGCTGCGTGTAGGCCCCGAACATCACGGCGACGGCCGAGGCGCAGATCAGGGGCCCGCCGACCAGCCCGAGCACGGCGATGAAGCGCGGCACGAGCCGTGCGCGGTACGCCAGGTACGCGAGCAGGACGGTGTTCAGGCCGAGGGCGATGTTGGGGCCGAGCAGGAACGTCCAGTCGTGCACGGCCGCCAGCGCGACGTCGGCGCCATCCGCCGCCCCCGCGTCCCGCCGCAGGGTGATGAGCGCCAGGACGGCGACGATCCCGAGGGCGATGACGGCCGCCTCCAGCAGCCGCCCGAAGGCGTACCCGAGCGCGAGGCCCTCGCCATGGCGCCGCAGGACGGGGAACAGCGCCGCCCCGGTACCGGCCACCGCCACCACCAGCACCACCTCGCAGAGCACCCCGAACAGCGCCCGCGTATCGGCGCCCTGCGCGAGCCGGCCGTCCGCCGCGCCCAGCAGGGGGCGGTACAGAACCGCCCCGGCTATCGCGGCGGCCTCGGTCAGCAGGAACAGCGACCCGGCGGCCACCGCGGTTCTCCGGTCCGGACTCATCTTCTCGGTACCTCTCGCTCGGTGTGGTGTACGCCGTACACCTGGCAGCGACCATAGGGTGTACGTCGTACACTCGTCAAGGAGAGGGCGTTGTCGAGGAGGGAAGGGGCCGAACCGGAATGACCCGGCAGGAAGCCACGCACACGCAACGGATCCCCCTGAACAGGGACCGCGTCCTGCGCGCCGCCGTCGCGCTCGCCGACGCCACCGGCATCGACGCGCTCAGCATGCGCAGGCTCGCGCAGGAGCTGGACGTCGTACCGATGGCCCTCTACAAGCACGTGGCCAACAAGGAGGAGTTGCTCGACGGCATGGCCGACGCCGTCGTCGGCGAGATCGACCCGCCGGCCGCGGGCCCCGACTGGCAGCGCGTGGTCCGCGGGCGGATCCTCTCTGCTCGGCGGGTCCTGCTCCGCCACCCCTGGGCGGCCCGGGTCATCGAGTCGCGGACCGGCCCCACCCCGGCCGTGCTGGCGTACCTGGACTCGATGGCCGGGAGCTTCCGGGACGGCGGCCTCTCCGCCGACCTCACGCACCACGTCATGCACGCGATGGGCAGCCGCCTGCTCGGCTTCAGCCAGGAACTGTTCGACACCTCGGGCCCCTCCGGCCCGCCGGACCCCGGGCTGGCGGCGCGCTACCCGCACATCGCGGAACTGGCCGCGACGGCCGCACACGACGGGGGCTCCACGGTCGGTGGCGGCTGCGACGACCAGTTCGAGTTCGAATTCGCCCTGGACCTCCTCCTGGACGGCTTCGAAAGCCTCCGCCGCCAGGGCTGGACGTCCGCGCGGAAGGCATAGCGGGTGCCGGCTTCAGCATCGTCCTGCGCAACGGGCCGCACCCCGAGTGGCGCGCACGACCCGTCGACTACCTACCGGGCCCAGCATGAGAGGACAGGACAGTCCCCCGACTGGTACGGCAATGCCGTACGACTCATCGCGTTATTCGGATGCACCTGGAGGCGAGCCATGCCGATCTCGGCGAACGAAGCCCGGCAGCGCTTGTACCCGTTGATCCGGCAGGTCAACGAAGACCACGAACCCGTAGAGGTCGCGTCCCGCGAGCACGGCGACATCGTGATCATGTCCGCCGAGGACTTCCGGTCCTGGCAGGAAACCGTCTATCTGCTGCGTTCGCCGCGCAACGCACAGATCCTCGTGGAATCCATCGCAGAGCTGGACGCCGGCCACGCACAGGCCAGGGAACTGATCACCACGTACGACGGAGGGTCCACTGGGTGAAGGCCGTCTTCTCCGGCCGCGCCTGGGACCAGTACACCGAAGGACTTACGGACCGCGGAGCCTTCGAACCCGAGAACCTGAGCGACCTTCAGGCCGTGGGCCGCCGCGTCGGCGAGATCGACGCCGACAGTCGCGCCGTCCGGTGGGCCGACGCCCTGGCTACGGACCCCGCCTGGGACGAGGTCCGGACTCTCGCCCGCCAGTTCCTCCTCACGCTGCTGGGCGACTGGCGTCAGCCACTGCCGCGCCCCGTGCGGCCGCACCCCAGTGAAGAGTGAGCACGTCCACGCCGCACCTGTGCGCCGACATGAGGCCCCGCCCTACGCCTCACACCTGAGGCAGCGCCGCATGACCGTCCCGGAGTGGGGAAAGCCGAACCATCGTCTCTTCGAGGGGACCTCCTCCAAACGCTAAGTTACTGGCGCCGCTGGCCAAGGACACAGAACTCGTTACCTTCGGGGTCTGCCAGTACGACCCACGATTGATCACCCTGGCCGATATCAACACGCTGTGCGCCATGAGCAACCAGGCGAGCCACCTCGGCGTCCTGGTCATCAGGCCTGAAGTCGAGATGCAGTCGGCTCTTGACCTTCTTGCTCTCATCAAGCCGGACGAAGTCCAATCCCGGCAGGCGATCCGGCCTCCGGGCGGATCTCGAACTCCTCATCGGAGGAGTGGACCACAACCCAACCAAGGGCTGAAGCCCACCACTGCCCCAAGGCCACCGGATCAACCGAGTGAACAATTACCTGTTCCCATTCCAAGGTCATCCGCCGACCCTAGACCTGCCATGGCTTCGAAAACAGGCACGCACAAAGTGGCCAACTGACCTGCCGTTCCGGTTGGTTCCGCTCAGCCCTCCGGGAGGCGGACGGTGCCGTCGGCGTCGAGGGTGATGGGCTGCGGGGTCAGTTCCTCGTAGAAGCGGAGGGCGCCGATCGGGTCGGGGGCGGTGATGTGCGGGGCCAGGGTGGTGAGGACGTACGCCAGTTCGGGGAGGCTCTCCGTGTGGATCTCCTGGCGGGCCGTGAACGACCAGCCGGCCGGGGTCCGGACGAGTTCGGCGGTGAGGGTCCCGCCCACGCGGTACGCCGGACCGCTCGCGCTCAGCAGGGCCTCGGGGTCATCGGACAGGTGCCACCGGATCAGCGCGAGCGCCGGCTCCGCGGTGGACTCGTCGAGGTCCAGGGCGAGGTCGAGGGCGTAGAGGTCGGCCATCCGGCCGATCCTACGGAACAGGTCGGGCCGACGATGGATTGGCATCCGGCTCCGGCCCAGCGACGATCCCGGCCGGCCCACGCCGGACGGGGGGCGGCGCGTCAAGAAGGAATGGCGGCACTGCGGGTGGCGGCGTGCGCGCGTGCACGCCCCGAGCGCGGCACGGCAGCCGCCACCCCACGACCCGCACTCGTCAAGGCAGGACCCTTGGCGTCCCCTCGCGACGAATCGCTCACCACCAGGGTGATCAACTCGTGACGAACCGTCAACACCTCGTTAGAGGTACACGCGCGGTTCCCGCATCGGTCCATGATTTTTTCGCGGTCCCCCCGGGACCGCCCTGCGTGGCCCGGTCGATCTCGCACCAGATGCGCTTGCCCGCGCCCTCGCGCTGCCAGCCCCACCGGTCCGCCAGTCCGTCCACCAGCTCCAGCCCGCGTCCGCCCGTCTCGTCACCGGCGGCCTGCCGCCGGGCCGGTGCGCGGTCGCTCGCGTCGGCGACCTCGACCCGTACTCCCGGCTCCCCGAACAGCATCCGCAGCACGGCGGGGCAGCCGGTGTGCACGACGGCGTTCGTGACCAGCTCGGAGATCAGCAGGATCAGGGTCTCGGCGAGCGGTTCGTCGTCCCCCATGCCCGAGCCCGCCAGCCTGGACCGCGCCCACCGGCGCGCCCTGCCGACCTCGGCGGGGTCCGGGCCTACCTCCAGCTGCACCTGAAGCACCTGCACCGCTCACACCATCCGAACCGGCGGACACTTCGCCTCGCGACGGGACGGGATCACCGCGCGTGATCCCCGTGCGCAGCAGCATGGTTGACATACAGTCACGACAACAAGCGCTTCGGGCATATTCCAGCGCGAAGGAGTAGGCGTGGTGCATACTGTGCGGCGCTCGCGCCGCTCAACCGCTCGCATTCGTGGGAGCGTACCGGAGCGCACCCCTGACCCCGGGCCGGATCGGGGTGCGCGAAGGACACGAACCGATATCAACTCTCCGTAATCAGACATGCGTCCCGCACCGTCCCTCCCGTACCTGCCCGTGCCCCTCCCCTGCCCGCCCCGTGCCCGCCCTTGCCCGCCCGTGACACCGAGCTACGCGCCTACCGCGCCGCCGAGGCCAGCAGGTCCTCCGCCAGCAGTTCCTCCGCCTCCCCCGCCGTACGCCACTGCTCCGCCCGCACCCACGCCCGCTTCAGGTGCAGGTGGACGTCCGCCTCCCACGTGAAGCCCATCCCGCCGTGCACCTGGAGGCAGTCCCGGGCGCCCAGCCCGGCCGCCTCGTCCGCGAGCAGCTTGGCGGCGGCGATCTCCGCCCCGTCACCCGTCACCGCCGCCGCGTAGACCGCCGTACGGGCCAGCTCGGCCCGCACCACCATCCCCGCGCACAGGTGCTTCACCGCCTGGAAGGCGCCGATCGGCTGCCCGAACTGCTCGCGCTCCCCCGCGTAGCGCACCGCCAGCTCCAGCGTCCGCAGCGCGCTGCCCACCTGGAGCGCCGCCGTCAGCAGCGCACCCGTCGAGCGGTACGCCTCGCAGTCCCCCTGCGAGGCCACCCGGTGCAGCGGCGTCAGCGGGTCCGCCGAGCGCACCGGTTCGCCGACCGGCACGCGGGACGCGCCGAGCACCGCGTCCGCCTCCCCCAGGTACGTCACCAGTGGTCCGCCCAGGTCGAAGGCGGTGACCACCGCCGTCCCGGCCGCCGCCCCCGGGACCACCCCGGCCGCCAGGTGCGTGGCCACCAGCGGCCCCGGCAACAGCTCCCGCCCCGCCTCCTCGAAGACGAGCACCGCCTCCGGCAGGCCGAGCCCGACCCCGCCCTCGGACTCCGGGAGGCGGAGGGAGAAGAAGCCCGCCTCGCCCAGTTCCCGCCACAGGGCCCGGTCCACGGCGACCCCCGTGTCCACCGACGCCCGCAGCGCCTCCCGCCCGTACCGCCCGGCCAGCAGGTCCCGTACGCCTGCCCGCAGGGCCCGCTGGTCCTCGGTCGGCTGGAAGTCCATGCCGCTCACCGCCCCTTCGGCAGGCCGAGGATCCGCTCGGCGACGATGTTCCGCTGGATCTGCGAGGTGCCCGCCGCGATGGTGTACGAGAGGGAGGAGAGGCGGTCCCGGACCCATTCCTCGTCCAGGCAGAGGGAGGAGGGCCCCAGCACCTGCGCCGCCGTGTCGTACAGCTCCTGGCGTGCGTGCGAGTACGCCAGCTTGAAGACGCTGCCGCCCGTGCCGGGGACGCCGCCGGAGCGCTGCGCCTCGCTGACGTTCCACTGCGTGAGCCGCCACAGCGCGCCGAACTCCCCGTGGAGCCGCCCGAGCCGGCGCCGCAGCACCGGGTCGTCCCACCGGCCGTTGGCCTTCGCCGTACGGGCCAGCGCGGCCAGGGTGCGGCGGCAGGCGACGACCTCGCCGACGAAGGCCGTGCCCCGCTCGAAGGACAGGGTGACCATCGTGACCCGCCAGCCGTCGTTCTCCGCCCCCACCCGGTTCGCGACGGGTACCCGTACCTCGTCCAGGAACATCTCCGCGAACTCGGCCGATCCCGCGAGCGTGCGCAGCGGCCGGACCGTGACGCCCGGCGCGTCCATCGGCAGGGCCAGCCAGGAGATCCCCCGGTGCTTGGGCGTCTCCTGGCTGATCGGGGTCGTCCGCACCAGCAGCTCGCACCAGTCGGCGATCTCCGCGTGCGAGGTCCAGATCTTCGATCCGGTGATGACGTACTCGTCCCCGTCGCGCACCGCCCGCGTACGCAAGGAGGCCAGGTCGGAGCCCGCGTCCGGCTCGCTGAACCCCTGGCACCACACCTCGTCGCCGCGCAGCACCGGCGGGAGCCACCGCGCCCGCTGCTCGGCGGTGCCCTCGGCGGCGATGGTCGGGCCGGCGTGGAGCAGGCCGACGAAGTTCGCGCCGACGTACGGGGCCCCCGCGCGCTCGGTCTCCTCCAGGAAGATCAGGTGCTGGGTCGGGGTGGCGCCGCGCCCGCCGGCGTCGAGCGGCCAGTGCAGGCCCGCGTACCCGGCGTCGTGGAGCCTGCGCTGCCAGCCCAGGTCGTACGCGCGGCGGCCGGGCCAGTCGTCCGGGGAGGGGGCGGCGGGCAGCTCGGGCAGCGTCTTGCCGAGCCAGGCGCGCAGCTCGGCGCGGAACTCCTGCTCCTCCCGCGTGTACGTGAGGTCCACTAGCGGCGGTCCTTGTCCGGCTCCAGGCCGAGCATGCGGATGGCGTTGCCGCGCATCAGCTTGTAGACCGTCTCCTCGTCGAGGCCCTGGACGTGGTCGAGGGCGACCTCCTTGGTGTGCGGGAAGGTCGAGTCCACGTGCGGGTAGTCGGTCTCGAAGGTGGCGTTGTCGCGGCCGACCACGTCCAGCGAGGCGATGCCGTGCTTGTCGCGGAAGAAGCAGCAGTAGATCTGCCGGTAGTAGTACGTGGACGGCGGCTCGGGGATCAGGCCCTTGACCCCGCCCCAGGCGCGGTGCTCGCGCCACACGTCGTCCGCGCGCTCCAGGGCGTACGGGATCCAGCCCATCTGGCCCTCGCTGTAGGCCAGCTTCAGCGCCGGGAACTTCACCAGGACTCCGCTGAAGAGGAAGTCCATCATCGAGGCCATCGCGTTGTTGAAGCTGAGCGCGGCCTGGACGGCGGGCGGCGCGTCGGGGGACGCGGCGGGCATCTGGGAGGAGGACCCGATGTGCATGTTGACGACGGTGCCGGTCTCCTGGCAGACGGCGAAGAAGGGGTCCCAGTAGCCGGAGTGGATGGACGGCAGCCCGAGGTGGGTGGGGATCTCGGAGAAGGTCACGGCGCGCACGCCCCGTGCGGCGTTGCGCCGGATCTCGGTGACGGCGAGGTCGATGTCCCAGAGCGGGATGATGCACAGCGGGATGAGCCGGCCGCCGCTGTCGCCGCACCACTCCTCGACCATCCAGTCGTTGTACGCGCGGACGCAGGCGAGCGCCACCTCCTTGTCCTTGGCTTCCGCGAAGGTCTGCCCGCAGAAGCGCGGGAAGGTCGGGAAGCACAGCGAGGCCTCGACGTGGTTGAGGTCCATGTCGAGGAGCCGCGCCTTGGGGTCCCAGCAGCCGCGCCGCATCTCCTCGCGGGTGATGCCCTCCAGGGTCATGTCGTCGCGGTCGAAGCCGACGGCGGCGATGTTGCGCTTGTACGGGAACTTCAGGTCCTCGTAGATCCACCAGTCGGTCGGCGGGCCGTCGGGGTCCATGGAGATCACGTACTTGCCGCCGGTGTAGACGAGTTCGCCGATGCCCGCGGTGAGCGCCTTGGGGCCGCGGTCGCGGTAGGGGGCGGGCAGCCAGACGTCGAAGAGGTGTGCCGGTTCGATCACGTGGTCGTCGACGCTGATGATCCGGGGCAGTTCCATGGTTTCCCCTCACCACATATCTGATGGGTCGTCAGAAACAAAGCTAGCTCCGCCACCCCTGGACCGACAAGCGCCGGAGCCCTACGCTCTCCGCTTGATCTGACTATCCGTCAGCTACAGGGAGGTCCGGGATGACGAGGTCCGGGATGACGGACACCGCGACACGACTCAGCCGGTCCCGCACCCTGTGGGAACTGATCGACCGCCGGGCCGCGCTGACCCCGCACGCCACCGTCCTGATCGAGGCCGCCGAGGAGCCCGCCCGGGACCGCCGACTGACCTTCGGCGGCCTGCGCGAGCGCGCCGAGCGAGTGGCGGCGGGCCTGTACGACATGGGCGTACGCCCCGGCACGGTCGTCGCCTGGCAGCTGCCGACCCGCATCGAGACGGTCCTGCTCTCGGTCGCCCTCGCCCGGCTGGGCGCCGTCCAATCGCCCGTCATCCCCTTCTACCGAGACCGCGAAACCGGCTTCGCGCTACGGGAGTCCAAGGCGGAGTTCTTGGCCGTCCCCGGCGTCTGGCGCGGCTTCGACCACACCGCGATGGCCGCCCGCCTCGGCGCGCGCGGCGTCTTCGAGGCCTACGACGCCCTCCCGGACGGCGACCCGGCCGTCCTGCCCCCACCGCCCGCCTCCGGCACGGACGTCCGGTGGATCTACTGGACCTCCGGCACCACCTCCGACCCCAAGGGCGTCCTGCACACCGACCGCTCCCTGATCGCGGGCGGCTCCTGCCTCGCCCACGCCCTGCGCCTGACCCCGGACGACGTCGGCTCGATGGCCTTCCCGTTCGCCCACATCGCCGGGCCCGACTACACGGTGATGCTGCTGCTGTACGGGTTCCCGGCGGTGCTCTTCGAGAAGTTCGCGCTGCCGGACGCACTGGACGGATACCGCCGCCACGGGGTCACGATCGCCGGCGGCTCCACCGCCTTCTACTCCATGTTCCTGACCGAACAGCGCAGGGACCCCGCCACGAAGCTCATCCCCACCCTGCGCCTGCTCGCGGGCGGCGGCGCCCCCAAGCCCCCGGAGATCTACCACGCGGTGGTCCGTGAACTGGGCTGCCAGCTCACCCACGGCTACGGCATGACCGAAGTCCCCATGATCACGATGGGCGCCCCGGACGACACCCCGGAGAACCTCGCGACCACCGAAGGCCGTCCCCCGGCCGGCATGTCGATCCGCATCACCACCCCGGACGGCACGCCCCTGCCCGCCGGCACGGACGGCGAGGTCCGGCTGCGCGGTGAGGCGGTCTGCCAGGGCTACCTGAACCGCGACGACGCCGCCGGGGTCTTCGACGCCGACGGCTACCTGATCACCGGCGACCTCGGCCACCTCACCCCGGACGGGTACCTGGTCCTCACCGGACGCAGCAAGGACGTCATCATCCGCAAGGGCGAGAACATCTCGGCGAAGGAGATCGAGGACCTGCTCCACCAGCTCCCCGCCGTCGGCGACGTGGCGGTCATCGGCCTGCCGGACCCGGAGCGGGGCGAACGCGTCTGCGCCGTGGTCGAACAGCCGCCGCGGGCGGCCCCGCTGACCCTGCCCCAGGTGACGGCGTACCTCCGCTCGCAGGGTCTCTCGACCCACAAGCTGCCCGAACAACTGGAACTGGTCGACGCGCTGCCCCGCAACGAGGCCCTGCGCAAGGTGCTGAAGTACAAACTGCGCGAGCGCTACGCCTGACGTCCTTCGGGGCGCCCGGACGACACCGGACGCCCCGCCAGGGCTCAGGCGTCCGGGGCCTCCACCCCGCAGTAGCCCGCGAAGGCGGCCAGGATCTCGGCCTGCGAGATCCGCCCGTCGCCGTCCGCGTCCAGGGCCGCCGCGACCTGTCCGGCCAGTTCGGGCGGGGTGCCCAGGACCCGCAGGACCCGGGCCGCCGCCTGCGGGGTCGCGCCGGCGCCGTCCTCGTCCGCCACCGCGATCACGGCCGCGAGGAACGGCCGGGCGATCTCCGCGAACCGCTCGGGGCTGTCCCGCAGCCGCTTCGCCGCGCCGGTGACGAACTCCTCGCGGGACACCCGCTGGTCCCCGTCCACATCGGCGATCCCGGCCATGCCCTGCCAGAACGCCTCGGCCCCGTTGAAGAGGGCCTGACCCTTGTCCGACCGCGCGGCGGTGCCGAATTCGGCCAGCACGGCCCGCGCCGCGGTACTGAAGTCCTCCCGGTCGATATAGCCGGACCCGTCCTGGTCGAAGGTCGCGAATCGGGCGGCGATCTTGCGCTCGTATTCTGCGCTGTCCATATTCGGCGTTCCGCCTTCACATGTGCGGTGGGGTGCAGTTCAAGACAAGGCAGGAGCGTACGGCCTTGGTGGCCTGCGCGTTAAGCGAAGCGGTCAAGGAGGTGGCCGCATCGAACCAGCGCACGGGAAGCGCGGCGGGGCGCGTATGCGTCCGCGTGTGCCCGTGCCCGTGCGTGTGCCCCCGCGTCTCGGCCGCCCGCGGCCCACAACACGCCCTGGCACGGGCAGGATTTCCCGGGTGAGCTTCGCCCAAAACCGGCGCGGCGCGGCGTGTGGCGACTACATTCGACGGGTCGACACACGCCAGGGGGCAGCTATGGCGAAGGACGTTCCACCGCGGTGGGACCGCCGCATGCAGCAACGCCTCGCCCGCGGTGAAGCCGCCGCGCTCGGGGAGTTGTACGACCGCTTCGCGTCGCTCGTGCACAGCCTCGCCCACCGGGTGCTGGGCGACGAGAAGGCCGCGGACCGGATCACCCGCGAGGTCTTCGGCTACATCTGGGAGAACCCGGACGCCTTCGACCCCAAGCAGGGCTCCATGCGTTCCTGGGTCGCCCGGATCACCCAGGGCCAGGCCGTGGCCCGCCTGCGCCAGGCCGAACTGGGCCGCGGATCCCGCGAGGAGCTGGAGCAGAAGGTGCGCAGCGCCAACGCCGCCGCCCGCGCGGACTACATCGTCACCTCCATGCCCGCGCCGCTTCGAGCCGCCCTGGAACTGGCCTACTTCAAACGCCGCGACTACCGCCAGGCCGCCGCCGACCTCCAGATCAGCGAGGACGAGGCGCGGCGCCGGCTGCGGCTCGGCCTCCAGTTGCTGTCGACCGCCAACGTCCTCCCCCGGGAGGACACCGCCCCGCCCGGATACGGCTCACGCGGATATGGAACGCCCCGATGAACGGCCCCTCCGAAGAGATCCCCGACGACGCGTACGAGCGCCCCGCGGGCGGTACGGCGCGGATACCGGGTCCGCGCGCGGCCGGCGACGACCTCGATCCGCCGAGGCCGCCCGGGTCGCGGACGCGGCATCCGCAGCAGACGTCGCCGCCCCAGTGGCCGCCGCTGCGGTCGGTCGCCGAGCCGGCTCCCGCGCCCTCGCACGCCGTACTGAAATCCCTGCTCGGAGCGTGGGCGCTGGCCGCCTGCTCCACCGAGGAGACCCAGGCCGTGGAGGACCACCTCACCGAGTGCGCGCCCTGCGCGGAGGAGGCGCTGCGGCTGCGCGACGCGGTGGGGCTGCTGCACCCGGAGGAGAGCCTCGACCTCAAGCCGCTGCTGCGCTCGCGCGTGCTGGAGGACTGCCTGGGCAAACGCCCGGCTCGCATCCCGGTGCCGGCGTGGGCGAGCCCGTACGACACGGAGACGGCGCGGCTCGACGCGCTGCTGCGGGACTTCGGCGACTCCGAGTGGCACACCCCGGTGCGGCTGAAGTGGTTCGAGGACGAGCGCCGCCGCTCGCACCGGACCACGGTGGCGGGGGTGATCGGCCATCTGCTGACGGTGGACGGTCAGGTCGCGACGGCCCTGGGGCTCGACGACCCGCTGGGGCCGGACGCGCCGCCGCTCGGCTCCACGGGCCGTACGGAGCACTTCTGGAACTCCTCCCCGTATCCGACCACCCGCCACGTCCGCGAGCCGTGGCGGGAGCAGGGGCACACCCTGGTCCGTACGGTCTCGTTCGCGGGCCGGGGCGTGGCGGAGCTGGCGGTGGACTACGGCGCCTTCGCACTGCCCCTCGGGGACGCGTTCCTGGAGCGGGCCTTCGAGTGCTGGGTGCACGCGTGGGACATCGCGGAGGCCGTGGACTACCCGTACGAGCCGCCCTCGGGCCCGCACCTGCACGGGATGATCGACCTCGCGGCCCGGCTGCTGCCGGGCGCGCTGGCGGACCGGCGGCGCGCGGGGCGGGCGGGGGCGCCGCGCGGGCTCGTCGCGGCCGGCGCTCCCGGGCGGACGCTGCACCTGGAGATCGAGGGCGCGGGCGGAGGCGGCTGGGACATCGCCCTGGACTCACCGGCGGCGAAGCCGTCGCGGGAGCACACGGTGGCGGAGGTCGCGCTGGACTGCATCGAGTTCTGCCAGCTCGCCGCGGGGCGCATCTCGCCGGAGGAGGCGGCCGTGGGCCAGACCGGCGACCGCGAGGCGATCCGCGACGTTCTCTTCGCCGCGGCCTCGCTCAGCCGGCTCTGAGAAGTCCCGTCGACGTCCCGGGCCCGGTGGCGGCGGCCCGGGACGGCGCGCGGAGGGAGCTACGCGAAGACGACGGTGCGGGTGCCGTTCAGCAGGACGCGGTGCTCGCTGTGCCACTTCACCGCACGGGCCAGCGCCTGGCATTCGACGTCACGGCCGACGGCGACCAGCTGGTCCGGGGTCACCTCGTGGCCGACGCGCTCGACCTCCTGCTCGATGATCGGGCCCTCGTCGAGGTCGGCGGTCACGTAGTGCGCGGTCGCGCCGATCAGCTTGACCCCGCGCGCGTGCGCCTGGTGGTAGGGCTTCGCGCCCTTGAAGCTCGGCAGGAAGGAGTGGTGGATGTTGATGATCCGCCCGCTCAGCTCCTTGCACAGGGTGTCCGACAGCACCTGCATGTAGCGGGCGAGGACGACCAGCTCGACGTTCTGCGCGCGCACCAGTTCCAGCAGCTGCTCCTCGGCGGCCGCCTTCGTGTCCTTGGTCACCGGGATGTGCACGAACGGCACGTCGTACGAGCCGACCAGCTCCGCGAAGTCGGTGTGGTTCGACACCACCGCCGCGATCTCCACGGGCAGCGCGCCGATCCGCGAGCGGAACAGCAGGTCGTTCAGGCAGTGGCCGAACTTCGACACCATCAGCACGATCCGCATGCGCTCGTCGGAGCGGTGGATCTGCCAGTCCATCCGGAAGGAGTCGCCGATCGCGGCGAAGCTCGCCCGCAGCTTCTCCACCGTCACCGGCTCGTCCGCCGAGAAGTGGACGCGCATGAAGAAGAGCCCGGTGTCACGGTCGCCGAACTGCCGGCTGTCCTCGATGTTGCAGCCGGTCATGAACAGGTAGCTGGACACGGCGTGCACGATGCCCGGCTTGTCCGGGCACGAGAGGGTCAGGACGTACTGCTGCGGCTGGGGCTGCGGGTGATCGCTCATGACGGCACAGCCTTTCACACCGCGCGGGTGAGGATCTTCAGTACTTCTATGGACCGGGGCCCGGCGTCCGGATCGTCCCCGTCCGCCGTCGCCAGCCGTACGTGCGCCTCGCGCGCGGCTCGTACGGCCTCGGGCCAGGCATGGTGCTCCAGGTAGGCGGACACGGGGGCGTCGGGTCCGATCTGGTGCAGGATCCGCAGCACCCGCAGTACGGCGAGGTCGACGACCGCCGCCTCCTGCGCGTCGCGGAAGATCGTGCCGACGTACTTCTCGGCGGACCAGCTGTCGAGCCAGGTGTCCTCGACCAGCCGGTACACGGCGTCGGTGACGTCTCCGTACCCTTCGGCGCCCGTCAGCCAGATCTCCTCCTGGAACACCGGGTCGGAAAGCATGTGCAGCGCCGAGCGCACGTTGCTGCGCCAGCGCCACCACGGCATGTCGTTGAGGGGCATGCCGCCCATGGTGGAGGAGCGGCCGCCGCGGCGGGAAGAGTTCTTCGAACCTTCGACGAATGTCACGCTTTCGATCGTACGTTCCACGTTCGGGCGATCTTGAAGCACCCGCGTTCGAGCGCTCCCCGCGAATTCACCCGGGTGTCACCGAATGTTGTGTACACCTCACACTTCAGTTCCCCGGCGGGCGGAATGGTGCGTGGACATGACCCATCGGCAACGCGTAACAACCCTCTCCCGCATCCTCTTGGCCACGGCGACAGGCGCTTGTCTCACCGCCGCGTGCGGGGCCCTGCCCGGGGGCTCGGGGAGCTCCGGGGACACCCTCACGGTCATGACCTTCGCACCCGTCGGCACCAAGGCCACCAACATGCCCGGCATGCCCGGCATGGCCAAGGCGTACGAACGCTGGGTGAACGCCGAGGGCGGCATCAACGGCCGCAAGCTCCGCGTCCTGACCTGCAACGAGAAGAACACCCCCACCGGCGCCGCCGACTGCGCGCGCCGGGCCGCCCGGGAGAAGGCCGTCGCCGTCGTCGGCTCGTACAGCCAGCACGGGCGCGCCTTCATGGCCCCGCTGGAGGCCGCGGGGATCCCCTTCATCGGCGGCTACGGGGTCTCCGCGGAAGAGTTCCAGAGCACCCTGTCCTATCCCGTCAACGGCGGTCAGCCCGTCCTGCTTGCAGGCGCCGGCCACCAGCTGGGCCGGGCCTGCTCCCAGGTGGCCCTGGTACGCCCGGACACCCTCGCCGGGGACTCCATGCCGGTCCTGCTCAACGCCGGGCTCAAGGCCAACAAGATGCCGGACGCCTCCGACATCAGGGCCGCCGAGGACTCCGCCGACTTCACTCCCCAGGCCCGTGAGGCACTGAACGGCGGGCCCGCCCCGACCGAAGGCGCCGCCGCGGCCCCGGCCGCCAAGGAGCCGAAGGAGCCGAAGGACACGACGGAGCCCAAGGAATCGAAGGAGTCGAAGGACAACAAGAGCTGCGTGACCGCCGTCCTGGGCGAGCGCACCGAGACGTTCTTCGACGCCTTCCGCCGCAGCGACATCCAGCGCAAGAAGCCGCAGATCTCCTCGGTCCTCGGCAGCGTCAGCCAGTCCCTCGTGGACCGCACCGGCGGCAAGGAGAGCCCCTTCGAGGGGGCGTACCTCACCAGCTGGTACCCGGTGGCGAACGACCCGCTGTGGGCGCCGATGCGCAAGGTGATCAGCGAGCAGGCCTTCGGCGACCACACCGTCGACCCCGACGACAGCGGGACGCAGACCACCTGGATCGCGTACAGCGTGCTGAAGCGGATCGTGCAGGGCTTCGACGACGACGAGGACATCACCTCGCGCAAGGTGGCCCGCGCGCTGAACCAGGCCGAGAGCGTCAGCACCGGCGGCCTCACCCCGAACCTGAGCTGGCGCTACCAGGACATGCGCGCCGTCGCCGGCTTCCCGCGCCTCGTCAACGGCCGGGTCACCTTCCAGATCGTCCAGGCGGGACGCCTCGTCGCCCAGCCCGGCGAACAGTCCCTGGACATGACCCCGGCCCTGGAGCAGGCCCCCCGCTCGACCTGACTCAAGTCCTCGTGAACGTACTGCGGTAGACGCGGGGCGGCACGCCCCGACGGCGGACGAACTGCTCGCGCAGGACGGCCGCGCTGCCGAACCCGACCAGGCGTGCGATCTCCTCGATGGGCAGGTCCGTGGTCTCCAGGAGCTCCTCCGCCCGGCCCAGCCGCAGACCCAGCACCCACGCGTGCGGCGTCGTGCCGGTCGCGGCGGAGAACCGGCGGGCGAAGGTGCGGCGGCTCATCAGGGCGCGCCGGGCCAGCTCCGCGACGGGCAGCGGCGCGTGGAGGTGCCCGCGCGCCCAGGTGAGGACGTCCGCGAGCCGTTCGTCCTCGCCGTCCTCGGGTACGGGGGCGGCCAGGTACTGGGCCTGTCCGCCGTCGCGGTGCGGCGGCAGGACGAGGTCACGGGCGACGGCGTTGGCGGCTGCCGCGCCGTACTCGCGGCGCAACAGGTGCAGACAGAGATCGAAACCGGCGGCGGCGCCCGCACCCGTCAGGATCCGGCCCTCGTCCACGTACAGGGCGTCGGGCTCGACGGTGACGGACGGATGGCGGCCGGCGAGCAGTTCGGCGAACCGCCAGTGGGTGGTGGCCCGGAGCCCGTCGAGCAGCCCGGCGGCGGCGAGCGCGAACGCGCCGACGCAGTGCGCCCCGACCAGCGCACCGCGCGTGTGCGCGGCCCGGAGCGCGTCGAGCACGGGGGCGGGCGGCGGGGTACGGAAGTCGGCCCAGGGCAGGACGAGTACGAGATCGGCGGCGGCGATCCGGTCGAGGCCCTGCTCGACCGCCAGCTCCACCCCGACGTCGGTGGTCACCTGCCCGGGCCGGTCGGTGCAGAGCGCGAAGTCGAAGCGCGGGACGCCGGCGGCGCGGGTGTCGAAGACCTCGGCGACGAGACCGACGGCGAGCATGCCGACGCGGGGCGGGGCGTAGGCGGCGACGGTGAGGAACGGCGGCATGCGGCCAGTGTGGCAGCGTGGCACAAATCCTGCGATGCATGGCAACAGGGCCACTCATGGTCTGCGGGCCCGAGGCGCGAAGGTGGAGTCATGACAGACCAGCCCCTCGGCCGCAGCGCCGTGTACACCGTCTTGACCACCGGCTACACCCTCTCCACCGGCCCGGGGGTCGCCGCCACCGTCTCGTACGTCACCGACGGCGACCGGCATGTGATCGTCGACCCGGGCATGGTGGCCCACCGCGACCGCATCCTCGGCCCGCTCGCGGAACTGGGCCTGGGACCGGACGACATCACCGATGTCGTCCTCAGCCACCACCACCCCGACAACACCATGAACGTGGGCCTGTTCGCTCAGGCGCGGGTCCACGACCACAAGGCGGAGTACCGGGGCGACCAGTGGACCGACCGGGATGCCGAAGGCCATGAACTGACCGGCTCCCTGCGCCTGATCCGCACCCCGGGCCACAGCCCCGAGGACATCACCCTCCTCGCCGGCACCGCCGACGGCGTGGTCGCCTTCGCCGGCGACCTCTGGTGGCGCCCGGACGGCCCGGCCGAAGACCCGGTGGCTCCGGACCGGGATGCCCTGCGCACCTCCCGCCTTCGCGTCCTGGCGGCGGCCGACGTGATCGTCCCGGGCCACGGGGGCGCCTTCCCCGCGGTGGAGGGCGTGCCGCTGTAGCGGCGGGGCGGGTGTGAACCCGCCGACCGGGTCAGAGCTGGGACTTGTCCCGCTTGGTGAGGCTGTACTTGACCGCGATCGTGTTCCACATGGTCGCGGCCGACTCCTTGGCCTTCGTCGCCTCGCCGCTCGACTTGTTGCCGGCGGCGGCGTTGTCGGTGGACCTGGCCTTGCCGTCCTTGCAGCCCTTTTCGTCCTTGTCGTCCTTGTCGTCCTTGTCTCCCTTGACGCCCGCCACGTCGTCCGCCCAGGCCGCGTAGCTCTTGTCGGCGGACGCCGAGGCCTGCCAGGCCTTCTTGAGGGTGGCGGAGAGCTTGACGTGGTCCGGGAGCTTGTCCAGCTTCAGCTCCTGAAGCCGGGTGACGAGTTCCTCGCGCTGGCGGGCCGCGTTGCGCAGGTCGTTGGCCGCCTGGTCGAGGTTCTTGCAGACCTTGATGTCTTCCACGGCCTTGATCACCGCGTCCCGGCTGTCGTTGCTGTCCGCGAGCAGCTTGTCCAGCTGGACGGCCTGGGGGCGGGCCGGGTCGACCGGTGCCTCAGCTGCCGCGGCCGCCGAGCCGGCGGAGCTGGTGGGTACGGGGGGCACCGCGCCCGGGTCGTTGTTCTGGGCCTTGCCGTCGCCGAGCAGCGAGCCCACCCCGAGCCCGACCACGGCCAGCCCGATGACCCCGGCGGCGATGACGACGGGGGAGAACCGCCGCTGGGCCGGCGGGGGCGGCGGCGGCGCGTACTGCTGCTGGGGCGGCTGCGGGTGCTGCGGGTGTGGCGGCTGTTGCGTGTGGGGCCGGCGTGGTGCGTACTGCTGGGCGGGCGCCGGGGGCGGCGTCCGGCGCAGCACCGGCTCCTGGACGGGCGGCATGTGCTGGGTGTGCCCGGCGGTGTCGGCGTCGCCCCGGAACAGCCCGTCGAAACCCTCGGCGGCAGGGGGCGCGGGGCCCGGCGGGACGGGCGGGAGGTACTGGGTGGCGTCCTCGGCGGGTGCCGGCGCGGCGGGGACCGGCGCAATGTACTGCGTCGCCGCCTCGGCCGGAGCAGCGGGGACCGGCGCCATGTACTGCGTCGCCGCATCGGCCGGAACGGCCGGGACGGGTGCGGCCGGGACCGGCGCCATGTACTGCGTCGCCGCCTCGGCCGGAGCGGCCGGGACCGCCGGGATGTACTGGGTGACCGCGTCGGGCAGCGGCGGGTAGCCGTACCCGTGCGGATCCCCCGGCCCCTCGAAGCCGGGTCCGACGACATGTCCCGCCGGCGGGTACCCGTACGCCGGCTGCTGGGGGTCGTACGGCGGCGGCTCGTACGGCTGGGCGCCGTACTGCTGCTGCTCGTACTGCGGCGGGTTCTGCCGCTGCGGGTCCTGCTGCTCAGCGCCGTGCTGCCGCTGGTCGTACTGCTGCTCGTGCTCCTGCTGCGGCGGGTACCCGTACGCCGGCGGTCCCCACGGCGCCCCGGGCTGGGGAACGCCCCCTTGTCCGTTCTGCGTCACCGGGACTCCTTCTCGCCTTCTCCGAAGGCTCTCCGCACCTACGGCAGCCGTCGGCCACGCTACCCGGTCACGCCACGATCACGTCAGGCCACCTGAACCTCCAGCCGCGCCCCGAACTCCCGCACCGACGCTTCCTCCCGGTACGGCTCCAGCCGCAGCCGGAAGTCCTCCAAGTACTCCGCCCCCCGCCGCGAGCGCAGCGATGCCAGCAGGTCGGCGGCCTTCGTCGCCGTCTGGCAGGCCTGCTCGACCTCCCGCTGCTGCACCTGCGCCGCCGCCAGCAGTAGCAGCCCGATCGCCCGACGGCGGGCCTTCGTCGCCGGCAGACCGCGCAGCGCCTCCTCGGCGCGCCTGGCGGCCGCGTCGGCCTGGCCCAGGTCCCGGTGGCAGTGGGCCAGTTCGTCGGCCAGGTACCCCTGGCCGAAGTGCCGGATCCACACCGGGTCGTCGTCGGACTCCGGCTCCGCGCGCTCCAGCGCCGTGACCGCCCGCCCGGACAGCACCGCCGTGGCCCGGGCGTCGCCCAGCAGCGCGTGCCCGCGCGCCTCGGCGGCGTAGAACATCGCCTCCACGCGCGGGGTGACCTGGCCCCGCGTGCCCTCCTGGGCGGCCCGCGCCAGCTGCGCGATCTCCCGCGGGTTGCCCAGCTCGGCGGCGAGGTGGCTCATGGACGCGGCCAGGACGTACCCGCCGTACGCGCGGTCACCGGCCGCCTGGGCCAGCCGCAGGGCCTGGATGTAGTAGCGCTGGGCCAGGCCGGGCTGGCCCGTGTCCACCGCCATGTAGCCCGCGAGTTCCGTCAGCCGGGCCACGGCCGCGAACAGCGCTCGGCCGACGGGCTCCCGGTACGAGCCGCCGATCAGCCCGGAGACCACGGAGTTGAGGTAGTGCACGACCACCGGCCGCACGTGCCCGCTGCCGAAGCGGTGGTCGAGTTCGGTGAGGGCCTGGGTGGTCGCCCGTACCGCCTCCACGTCGGACATCCCGACGCGCGCCCCGCCGCTGCGGGCCACCTGCGGGTCGGCGCCGGTGATCAGCCAGTCGCGGCTGGGCTCGACGAGCGCGGAGGCCGCCACGCTCGATCCGGAGAGGAAGTCGCGGCGGCCCACGTCGCTGCGCCACAGCTCGCAGACCTGCTCGATGGCGCCGATGACGGTCGGGGAGAACTGCAGGCCGACGCCGGAGGCGAGGTTCTTGCCGTTGGCCATGCCGATCTCGTCGATGGTGACGGTCCGGCCGAGTTTGCGGCCCAGCGCCTCGGCGATGATGCCGGGGGCCCGGCCGCGCGGCTGCTGGCCGCGCAGCCAGCGGGCCACGGAGGTCTTGTCGTAGCGGAGGTCGAGGCCGTGTTCGGCCCCGCACATGTTGACGCGCCGGGCGAGCCCGGCATTGGAGCACCCGGCTTCCTGGATGAGCGCCTGCAGCCGTTCGTTCGGCTGGCGGGCGACGAGAGGCCTGGCTGCCATGAAAACCCCCTGTGGCCGCGGGTGATCGTTCGAATGATCACTTCCCGCCTGATGTGCGGAGAATCTTCCCCTCGGCGTGGTGTCGCTACCCAGCGACCGCGCCCCAGCCTCCTTTGCGCCCCCGTGCGTGCATCCGTGCGCCCCGTTTGCAGGATCGATGCTCCGCCCACCGGCGGGTTTACCCCCGTAACCCCGAGTGACCCCGGGAGTTGTGATGGGCGTGGAAGAGACCATCGGAGTCACGGAGACCGCGCCCATCCCCCAACAGCGAGGCGACCAGCTGCTGGACCATGCCGTGCGGTACGTGGAAGAACGGCACTGGGACGTCTTCGCCGGTACCTGGCTGGAGCCCGGTGACGGCCGGGAGCTGTGCTCCTGCGGCGCGGCGGACTGCCCGGCACCCGGCGCGCACCCGGCGGTGAAGGACTGGGCGGCGCACGCGTCGGGCAGCGCCGTCGGGGTCCGTCGGATCTGGGCCAAGCACCCCGGCGCCTCCATCCTGCTGCCGACGGGCCGGACGTTCGACGCGCTGGACGTCCCGGACTCCGCCGGATTCCTGGCACTGGCGCGCCTGGAGCGCATGCAGCGCACCCTCGGGCCGGTCACTCTGACCCCCGACCACCGGATGCTGTTCTTCGTACTGCCCGGCGCCGGGGCGAAGGTGACGGACCTGGTGCGCAAGCTCGGCTGGCTGCCGCACGCCATCGACCTGGCCGCGCGGGGCGAGGGCGAGTACGTGGCCGCGCCGCCCACCCGCTTCGGCGGCAAGGGCCCGGTGCAGTGGGCGCGCAAGCCCACGCCGGCGAACCGGTGGCTGCCGGACACGGAGGAGCTGATCGACGCGCTCGCGTACGCCTGCGGCAGCGAGGCCGCGGCGGCCCGCAACCGCCGCCAGGGGTGACATACCCAGGTGAGATACCAGGTGTGACATACCAGGGTGACGTACCAGGGTGACGCTCAGAGCTGGAAGTTCATGACATAAGTAACTGCTGCCGTCTCTTTCCCTCCTCCTATGGTGAAGACGTACGACCACGGGGAACAGACGAGAGGCAGGCGCATGCCGGACCAGGGTTATGCGGCAGACGTGACAGGCGGGACGGGCGGGACGGGCGGGACGGGTGGCGCACGGCCGGCGCCGTCCGCCGCCGTGCGCGTAGAGGGACTGTGGAAGCGCTTCGGCGAGCAGGTGGCCGTCGCGGGGATCGATCTGGAGCTGCCCGCGGGCCAGTTCATCGGTCTCGTCGGCCCGAACGGCGCCGGCAAGACGACCACGCTGTCGATGGTGACCGGGCTGCTGCGCCCCGACATGGGGCGCGTGGTGGTCGCCGGGCACGACGTCTGGGCCGACCCGGTCGCGGTGAAGCGTCGCATCGGCGTCCTGCCGGAGGGCCTGCGGCTCTTCGAGCGACTCTCGGGGCGTGAACTGCTCGGCTACATGGGCCGGTTGCGGGGACTGCCGGGCGAGGAGACCGACAAGCGGGCGACGCAGCTGCTGGACGTCCTGGACCTCGCCGGCTCGCAGCACAAGCTCGTGGTCGACTACTCGACGGGCATGCGCAAGAAGATCGGCCTCGCCGCCGCGCTGCTGCACAACCCCGAAGTCCTCTTCCTGGACGAGCCGTTCGAGGGCGTCGACCCGGTGTCGGCGCAGACGATCCGCGGGGTGCTGGAACGTTACACCGCGTCCGGCGCCACCGTCGTCTTCTCCTCCCACGTGATGGAGCTCGTCGAATCGCTCTGCGACTGGGTGGCAGTCATGGCCGCCGGGCGGATCCGCGCCGCCGGTCCGCTGGCCGACGTACGGGGCGACGCGCCCTCGCTGCAGAGCGCCTTCCTGGAACTCGTCGGCGCCCAGGACCGCGCCGCCGGCGACTCCCTCGACTGGCTCGGCGGCGCCCGATGAACAGCGCCGCCACCGCGGCTGCCGTCCCGACCGCGACGGCCGCCGCCTCCGCCTCCGCCTCCGTTTCGCTGACCCCGCTGTTCGTCCGGCTCAAGCTCTCGCTGCTGCGCAACGGCCTGAAGGGCTCCTCGAAGCGCAAGGCCGTCTGGCTCATCAGCCTGGCCTTCGCCCTCGTCGTCGGCTTCTTCGTCACGCTGGGCCTGTCCATGCTGCACGGCCACGCCCGCGCCGGAACCGTCGTCGTCCTGCTGGCCGCGATCCTGGCGCTCGGCTGGACGTTCATGCCGCTGTTCTTCCCCGCCGGTGACGAGACCCTCGACCCGAGCCGGCTGGTCATGCTGCCGCTGCACCCGCGGCCGCTCGTACGGGCCCTGCTCGCCTCCTCGCTCGTCGGCATCGGGCCGATGTTCACGCTCTGCCTGGCCGTCGGCTCGGTGGTGGCCGTGGCGCGCGGAGCGGCGGGCGTGGTGGCAGCCGTACTGGCCGCCCCGCTGCTGCTGATCGGCTGCGTGGTCCTCGCCCGCGCCGTGGCCACCGCGAACGTACGACTCCTCTCCAGCCGCAAGGGCCGCGACCTCGCCCTGCTCAGCGGCCTGCTGATCGCGGTGGGCGCCCAGGTGGCCAACTTCGCCAGCCAGCGCCTGTTCGAGACGGGCGGCCTCGCCCAGCTGGAGCCTGTCGAGGCCGTCGTACGGTGGCTGCCGCCCGCGACCGCCGTCGGCATGGTCGACTCGGCGAGCCGCGGCGCGTACGGGGAGGCCGCCGCCCAGCTGGCCCTCACCCTCGGCGCCCTGGCCGGCCTCCTGTGGTTCTGGGAGCGGAGCCTGACCAAGCTGATGGTCACCCCGGACGGCTCCACCATCGCCGCCGCCAAGCCCCAGAAGGACCCCGGCGCGGGCGGCGGCCTCTGGTCCCTGCTGCCCGGCGGCCGCACCGGCGCGTCCATGCAGCGCACCCTGCGCTACGTCGTCCGCGACCCGAAGACGAAGTCCGCGTGGGTGACCGCGCTGGCGATCGGCCTGATCGTCCCCGTCTTCAACGCCCTCCAGGGCACCGGCTCCATCTACCTCGCCTGCTTCGGCGCGGGCATGCTCGGCGTCCAGATGTACAACCAGTTCGGACAGGACACCTCGGCGTTCTGGATGGTCGCCCAGACCATCGCGACACCGCGCGACGCCTACGTCGAACTCCGCGCCCGGGCCGCCACGCTGGCCCTGGTCACCGTCCCGTACACGGTCCTCGTCACGGTGGTCACGGCCGGCCTGACCGGCGACTGGGCGACCTTCCCGGCGGGACTCGGCCTGGCCCTGGCCCTGCTCGGCTCGATGCTCTGCACGGGAGCACTGGCCTCGGCGCACTTCCCGTACTCCATCCCGACGGAGGGCGCCTTCAAGAACGTCGCCCCCGGCCAGGGCGGCCTCGCCTGGATGGGCATCGGCGCCGGCCTGCTCAGCTCGGCGTTGATCTGCGCCCCGCTGATCGCCCTGACGATCTACCTCCACGCGGCGGACCACCAGACCCTGACCTGGATCCTGCTCCCCCTGGGCATCGCCTGGGGCACCCTGGCCACCTGGTCGGGCCTCCGCCTGGCCGCCCCGGCGGTATCGCGCAAGCTGCCGGAGATCCTGCTGGCGGTGAGCAAGGGCTGACAACGCCGGACGGGCCGGCCTGCGCTCCCGGTGGGGAGCGCAGGCCGGCCCTCTGCGTGGTGTCAGGCGACGTTCGCCAGCGAGGCGGTGAACGCGGCCGGGACGCTGACCACGTCGTTGAAGCTGCGCTTGCCGACCCCGAACTCGTCGGCGTTCATCGCCCGCTTCTTGCCGCCGAGGACCTCCCACACGGTGTTGCTGCCCGGGGAGAGCAGCATCGTGCCGTCAGCGGGAGCCGCCTTCGCCGCGGCCGCCTTCAGCCACTCGCCCGGGGCGCCCTCCAGCGGGCGCTTGTCGTAGCCCAGGCCGGTGAAGTCGGCGTAGGTCAGAGCGACCGCCTTGCCGCCCGCCATCACATAGACGGTGGGGTTCCCACCCGAGACGTCCTTGACGACCGTGCCGTTCGCCACCTGCTTGGCCACGGAGGAGGCGAGCCACTCACCCGGGACGCCCATCAGGGACCGCTGGTCGTAGCCGTTGGCCGTCCACTCGGCGGCCGAGATGTGCAGCGCCGAACCGTTCACCATCACGTAACGGTTGTTGTCGGTGCCGGTCTGGTTCATCACCACACGGCCGTTCGTCACCGTGCGCTGTGCGGCACCCTGCAGCCAGGCGGTCGGAACGCCCATGTCCGGGCGGGTGTTGTAGCCGGCGGCCGTCCAGTCGGCGCCGCCGATCCGCAGCGCAGCGCCGTCGACCACCACGTACCGGTTGTTGCCGCCGGCCTGGTCGTGCACCACCGTGCCGGCGGGCGGGCTGGTGGGCAGGCCGTTGAACGCCGAGTCGTCCACCAGCACGATCTTGCTCAGGTCGTAGCCGTCCGGCGTGACGTCGGAGCCCGCCACCGGGACACCGGCACCGGAGATCATCACCTTCACGGCCGGGCCGTTCGGCGACTTCACCAGAGTTCCGGACGGCAGCGAAGCCGGGCTCGGGTAGGACGGGGCGGCCGGGTACGGGTCGGCGTGGTCGGTGCCGAGGCCCGCCGCGGCACCGCAGGAGGGCCAGGCACCCGGGCCCTGGCCGGCCAGGATCTTCTCGCCGGTCAGGATCTGCTGCTGCTTGGTCGCGAGGTCGGCGCGGCTGGCGTACTGCGTTCCGCCGAAGGCGCGCCAGGTCGACATCGATATCTGGAGGCCGCCGTAGTAGCCGTTGCCCGTGTTGATGCTCCAGTTTCCGCTGGCCTCGCACTGGGCGACCTTGTCCCAGGTCGAGACGGAGGCGGCCGAGGCGCTGGTGGCGGTGAGGAGCGGGGCGGCGAGGGCGAGGAGGGCGGTGGCGGTGACGGCGAGTGCGGACTTGTTGCGGGCGGCGGAGCGCATGGTGGTTTCCTCGGCGGGTCTGGAGGGCGGCGGCGGGGCGGAGCAGGCCCGAGCCGCCCGGCCGGTGGGGCCGGGCGGCTCGGGTGGGCGGTGCTCAGGTGGTGCTCAGGTCGTGCTCAGGCGATGGCTCAGGCGACGTTCGGCAGCGACGCGGTGAACGCGACCGGGACGCTGACCACGTCGTTGAAGCTGCGCTTGCCGACCCCGAACTCGTCGGCGGTCATCGCCCGCTTCTTGCCGCCGAGGACCTCCCACACGGTGTTGCTGCCCGGGGAGAGCAGCATCGTGCCGTTGGCGGGGGCCGCCTTCGCCGCGGCCGACTTGAGCCACTCGCCCGGGGTCCCCTCCAGCGGGCGCTTGTCGTAGCCCAGGCCGGTGAAGTCGGCGTAGGTCAGAGCGACCGCCTTGCCGCCCGCCATCACATAGACGGTGGCGTCCGCACCGGAGGCGTCCTTGACGACCGTGCCGTTCGGCACCTGCTTGGCGACCGCGGCGGCCAGCCACTCACCCGGAATGCCCATCAGAGAACGCTCGTTGTAGCCGTTGGCCGTCCACTCGGCGGCCGAGATGTGCAGGGCCGAACCGTTCACCATGACGTAACGGTTGTTGTCGGTACCCGACTGGTTCATCATCACGGTGCCGTTGGACGGGGACTTGGCGGCGGCCGCCTTCAGCCACTCGCCGGGGACGCCCATCAGGGTCTGCTGGTTGAAGCCGTTGGCGGTCCACTCGGTGCCCGAGATGTGCAGGGCGGCGCCGTCCACGATGGCGTAGCGGGCCGGGTCCTTGCCGGTCTGGTCCATCACGACCACACCGGTCGTCACCGTGCGCTGCTTGGCGTTCTGCAGCCATGCGGTCGGAACGCCCATGTCCGGGCGGGTGTTGTAGCCGGCGGCCGTCCAGTCCGCGGCGCCGATCTTCAGCGCGGCGCCGTCGATCACGACGTACCGGTCATTTCCACCGGCCTGGTCGTGGACGACCGTGCCGGCGGGCGGGGCGCTCGACAGGGCCCGGAAGGCGGTGTCGTCCACGAGCACGATCTTGCTCAGGTCGTAGCCGCCCGGCGTGACGTCGGAGCCCGCCACCGGGACACCGGCACCGGAGATCATCACCTTCACGGCCGGGCCGTTCGGCGACTTCACCAGGGTTCCGGACGGCAGCGAGGTGGGGTTCGGGTAGGTGGGGGTCGTCGTACCGGCCGGCGAGATGTAGCCGCTGATCCGCTGGCCCCAGGGGGAGGAGCCCACGCTCCAGTTGGTGGTGCTGTTGGTGCTGACGTAGCCCGGGTAGCCGCCCTGGTTGCCGCCGGTGATGGTGACGGTGCTGCCGGAGATCGCGGTGACGATGGCCACGTGGTCGTCGGAGTAGCCCCCGCCGTAGTTGTAGACCACGGCGTCGCCGACGTGCGGAGTGTTGGACAGAGTGCCGTACTTCACTCCGTAGTCGTAGAAGCTGAGCGCCATGTCGTTCAGGGTGGACAGGCCCGTGACCCCGTTGCGGGCCCAGACCCAGCCGGCGAAGTCGGCGCACCAGGCATGCGTTCTCTGGCCGTTGCTGCAGCTGCTGTTCTGGTTGGCACCGCCTACGTAACCGCCGTGGGCGCAGGCTCCGTTGCCGTTCTCGGCGCGGGCCGTGACGGCGATGTTGTCGCCGAGCGAGGCGGCACTGGCGGGCATGACGAGGACCGTGGTGAGCGCGGTCACGGCCAGGGCCGAGGCGGAGGTGAGGCGGATGGCGGTGGTCTTGAGGCGGGACATGGTGAAGCTCCTGTGGGCGTGTCGGAAGGAAGTCTGAGAGGCGCTGCGGGATGCCGCAGACAGGCCTGGTACTGGCCGGAAGAGGTCGAGCGGGCCGTGGCGAGGGGACGGCTGCCCTGCAGGAGCAGCTGTCGGGCCGGCGGACGGGACGCTCGGGAAGTTCGGGGGCCGACGGATCGGCGGGCGGTGCGGGCGGCGGGGCCGGCTTGCGGCAGCCGGGGCCGGCTACTCCCAGGCGGTGGTGTTCTTGCCGGCCGGGGCGGTCTCCCACGCGGTGGTGGCGGTGATGCGGGTGTCGTCGGCAGAGGCGGGGCCCACGAGGGCCGGGGTGAAGGCGGCGAAGGCGAGGGAGGTGACCGCGGCGGCCTTGGCGAGGCGAGTGCGAAGCATGGGAGTGGTCCTTTTCGAGAGCTGGAACGAGCGGGTGATCCGGACTCGCATCCCGCGGTGACGCTTCGTCCGGTGTGCCTGCCGGGTGTTTCTCCCTGCTGGCGATCACTAGCTTCGTCGCAGCTCAAGTGGGGTGGAAGGGCTTTCAGGTGGACGGAAGCGGACCTGACCCAATCCGTCCAGCGTGACCGGAAGGGGCCCGCAGAAGCTGCTCGTAGTAGGGCGCGACGAGGGGCGCGCCGAGCCGGGCGAGCGTCCAGCCCCGTAGTGCCTGCACCTCGTCGAGCGCACGCCGGCAGAGCGCCTCCGTACGGAGCTCCGCCTCGTTCAGGCTGTCCGCGACCAGGAAGAAGCCGACCACCGGGTCCGGCAGGGCGTCCGGATGCGCGGAAATGTGCTCTACCGGGTCCTGGGCATCCGCGAGCGAGCGGATGATGTCAGCGGTGTGCGGCGGCAGTTGGCCGCCGGCCGACGGGGCCCGGAAACCGGCGTGGATGAGATACATGCATCCAACTCTTCCGAACACTCGACGCGGAACCCATGCGAGCAACCTGGACACTTCGGGCCCTGGCCGAAAGCGTCCACGGACTGGTCCGGTCGAACACTGCGTGCGATGATCTGGTCACCTTGATCAACAAGGCTCACACCGGGGGGAACCGCTGTGCTAGCCACGCTTGGCCTCGACTCGACCTCAGAGGCCGTGTACCGCGCCATGCTCGCGTGCCCGCGCGACGGCGTGAGCGCCATCGCCGCGCGCCTCGGGGTGCCCGAAACGGACGTCCGGCAAAGTCTCGACACGCTCAGTGAATTGGCTTTGATCCGACCCTCCTACGAGCGGGACGGCGAGCTGCGCGCGGTCTCGCCCGAGGTCGGCATGGAAATCCTCATGGCCCGCCAGCAGGCTGAGCTGGCGGCACAGCAGCTGCGGATCGAGGCGTCGCGCGCTGCCGCGGCGCAGCTCATCGCCGAGTTCGCCGACCTGAGCCCGGCCGCTTCCGGCCCGGGCGTCGAGCAGCTGGTGGGCCTGGACGAGATCCGGACCCGGATCACCGGCCTGGCGCACGGGCTCCAGACCGAGCTGATGACCTTCGCCCCGGGCGGCGGCCACCAGCCGCAGACGCTGGAGGCCTCGAAGCCGAACGACCTGGCGCTGCTGGGCCGCGGCGTGCGGATGCGGTCCCTGTTCCAGGACAGCGTGCGCAACAGCCAGAGCACCGTGACCTACGCGACGTGGCTGAGCGAGCTCGGCGGCGAGGTGCGGACCGCCCCCGACCTGCCGACCCGCCTGATGATCTTCGATCGGACCACCGCGGTCATCCCGGTCAGCAGCGACGACAGCGCGGCGGGGGCCGTGATCCTGACCGGTCATGGCACCCTGACGGCGCTGTGCGCGCTCTTCGAGAACGTCTGGTCGGGCGCGCAGCCCTTGGGCGCTCCGGAGGCACGGGACGAGGCCGCGCTCACCGCGCAGGAGAGCACGGTGATCCGGCTGCTGGCCCAGGGGCTGACGGACGAGGCGATCGCCAAGCGGCTGGCGGTCTCCCCGCGCACGGCCCGCCGCCTGGCCAACGGCCTGATGGAACGCCTGGACGCCTGCAGCCGCTTCGAGTTCGGCGTCCGCGCGGTCCAGCACGGCTGGCTCCCGGGCACGCAGTAGCCGTAGGGGCCGGGCGGACCCCCGAAGCGACCGGCCTTGCGAAACGCTCGGCTCGGTCAAGGGCGCGTTCCTCGTTTCACCTGATGGCCCGGCCTGTCCTGCCGGCTTTCGCGGCGGCGTGCGGAAAGGATGTCCGCGGACGTCTGACCGTGAGTGACGAGCGACGGGAGCAACTGAGGTGGACAAGGCTTTCTACCAGCGCAAGATGGACACGCGCTTCGAAACTTTCGACTACGACCGCGATGGTGTGATCACCAAGGCCGACTTCGAGCAAATGGCCTCGAAGGTCCTGACGGGCTTGGGTCACACCCGGGAATCCGCCCATGGCCGGGCGGTCCTTGGCGGTGCCGAGCGCTTCTGGAACAACCTGGCCGACGCGGCGGACGCCGACCGGGACGGTCAGATCACGCCTGCTGAGTTCAAGGCGGCGACCACGCAGTCGATGCTCGGAACCCCCGAGGGCTTCGGGCAAACTGCTCGGCCCTGGGTCGAAGCCGTCGCGAAGGCCGCAGACGTCGACGGTGACTCCAGGATCAGCAACGACGAGTACCGGCGGATGCTGCGCGCGCTGGGCGTCCGGGAGGAGGCGATGAAGGAGATCGTGCCCTACCTGACCGACGCCGACGGTTCGATCTCGGTCGACGCGGTGATCGCGTCGGGGCAGGACTTCTACACGAGCGACAAGCCGGACCACCCGGCGACCTGGTCCTTCGGCAAGTTCTAGCGGCTGAGGAGCAAACCCGCACGGGCGGCGCCAGACCGGTTGCAAGAGGCCGGCACGCCGCCCGTAGCGCCCGTCACCCCGATTCGGCCGCAGAGCTCAGCCCGCCTCCGTACGGGAGGCGGTCGGCTTCCGCGCGGATCCGTGTCCACGCACGGGTGATGTGGCCGAGGGTGGTGGCGGTACCGCCCGCCGCCATGCGCAACGTGTAGTGACCGTTGACGTCGGTGCTGCTGAGCAGGATGTCGCCGCCGGCGTTGAGGCGTTCCAGGAGCCGGGCGTTGGTCGGGTCGTCAGCGCGCAGGCGGAAGCAGACCAGGCCGAACGGGCCGGGCGCCACGATCTCGAAGCGGTCGTCGCTGCGGACCATCGCGGCGAACGCCTGAGCCAGTTCGATCCCGTGGCGCACATGGGCACGCAGGCCGTCGGCTCCGTACCAGCGCAAGGTGAACCACAGTCTGAGGGCGCGAAAGGGACGTCCGAGCGGGATCTGCCAGTCCCGGTAGTCGGGTGCGTCCCGCGCGTCGCCGGTCACCTCACGCAGGTAGCTCTGGGTGGTGGACATGGCCTGGGTGACGGCCGCCGGGTCGGCGAACCACATGGGGCTGCACTCGAATCCGGTGAGCAGCCATTTGTGGGCGTTCACGCTGTAGCTGTCGGCGTGTTCCAGGCCGTCGTTGATCCACCGCAGCTCAGGACAGATCGCCGCGACGCCCGCGTAGGCGCCGTCGACGTGGAGCCACAGGTCGTGGTCGCGGCAGACGGCGGCGATGGCCGGCAGGGGATCGATCGCCGTGGTGGAGGTGGTGCCGATCGTGGCGATCACCGCGACCGGCGTCAGCCCCGCGGCCAGGTCGGCTTCGACCGCTTCGCGCAGCAGGTCCGCCCGCAGGGACTGGGTGTCCGAAGCAACGGGGACGCGGCGCAGTTGCAGATCTCCCAGACCGGCCAGACGTACGGCCTTGTGCACGCAGCAGTTGGCCTCGGTGGAGGTGTAGACGGTGTAGCCCGAGCCGCTTCCGTGGTCTCGCCACCCGTCCCCGGCGCGGCGCCACAGGGCCGCGGCCAGCGCGACAAGGACCGCGGAGGAGGCGGTGTCCTGGATGACGCCACCGCGCACGAAGCGGTCCGGGAGCGCCATGAGGCCGGCGAGCCAGTCCATGACGCGGTGCTCCAGTTCGGTGGCGGCCGGGTTGGTGGCCCAGGTCATCCCCTGTGCGTTCAGCCCAGCGGTGAGCATCTGCGCGAGCACCGCCGGACCCGACGTGGTCATGGGGAAGAACCCGAGGAAGTCCGGGTGCTGCCAGTGCGCCATGCCGGGAACGATCAGCGTGTCGAGGTCCTCAAGGAGCGCGGCGAAGTCCTCTCCCTTCTCCGGGGCCCGGACAGGCAGGCGGGCGGCGATCTCACCCGGGGAGACCGGTGGAGTGACGGGGCGGCCGGGCAGGTCCTCCCAGTACTCGGCGATCCAGTCGACCACGGCATGGCCCCAGCGGCGGAACTCCTCGATCGGCATGTGGCCGGGGCCGATCTCCACACCGTCGCGCACGGGCGGGGGGAGTTCGGGGATGGCGTCGCCGGCGAGGCCGGGGCGCGTCGCGGGGACGGTCACGGTCGCCCACCTGCCGCGCCGGTCGGCGCCTGATGCGGGAAGCGGGCCTGGTAGGCAGCCCGGTGCTCCGGGGCCTGGGCGAGGAAGAGGTGGTCGGGGCGGACCATGCGGCGCAGCGCCAGGAGCGGCACCGGGCTGCGCAACGGGCGGAAGGCGGGGTTCCGCACTCCGGGGGTCGGCGGTGGACCGTCATGGAATTCACCGATCATCAGGCCCCGCCACGCCAAGGACGTCTTCAACGCCCGCTGGGTGCCCTCGATGAGCGGCACGTGCCGGCTCGGTGGCAGGGCGGGGAAGGCCACCAGTAAGGCGCGCTCGGCGTCGGCGTCTTCACCGAACCGGTCGAACCAGAGCGCGTAGCGGCCCATGATGGCGGTCATGTCCCCCACTTCGTCCACCAGGTGCGGCCACACCACGCCGTACAGCGTCCGTCGTCGCACGGCCCGCACGGTAAAGGGACACACTGCTCCGCCACGACCCAGCTCCGGATGGGGACGACAGAGATAGGACCGTACCCACTGCTCCACCACCTGCCAGGCATCGTCCCGGCCCGCGTCTCCTGACGCCTCACACAGCAGCCGCGGAGGACACCACTGCTCAGCCCGTACCGCGGCAGTGACAAGCCTCTTCATGCCTGGCCAACGACGACCGCGCCCACCGGGCACGAACAGCATCAGCGGATCCCCCCGACGGCTCAACCGACTGTAGTCACTGCCGCGTTGACACGGTCCTGCCAGGGACCGCCTCTCGATCCCGCGCCGGCGGCCCAAGACGGCGAGCTCCAACGGCTCCGCCGCCAGCTGAACCCGGCCCTCCTCCTCGAACACCAGCAGGCACGGACATCAAGGGCGTCGTTCCCTTGCACCGCCTATGGGCACCGTTCACGGCCTCTCGTATAGCCCCACCAGGTGGTGTCTGGCGCCGTCTGATCGATATCAGGGAAGAGGCGGCGGCATCGAGTGCCAAGATGCGTGAACCGGGCCGGTCACGGCCGCGCACCCCACCTCAAGTACAGGAGCAGCCTGTGTCGAATGGGTTCCCCACTGGAAGATTCCGCATCGTCAATGTGGAGACCGGAGAATGCCTGTCCAAGAGGTCAGGCCAGAACATTGGGGATGAGTCGGCAACCGTCGGCAAGTACTCGTACGGTGACCCCGACCTCCTGATCGGCGCCCTGAAGGGCACGGAAGCGGAACTGTGGTCCTCCGACGGGGGCATGCTCGTCAACGCGGTCCCAGAGCCTCCCCATCGTGGCAATTTCGCCCTGAGGCTCAACCACGACGACCGCAGCCGCTGGGTCAGCCTCGTCGGGACAGGCAGCATCCACGCGACTCGGTGGGAATTCACCGATGGGCACATCAAATCGGTGAAGTACGGCCTACTTCTGGCATACCAGCCACGGATGCCGCTCCCCCTCATCGGGGACTACCCCGAGGGCAGCGGCCCCCGGACCGCCACCCTCAGCGAACTCCTCGGCGGCAGCGCAGACCAGAGCCACCCCCTCGACTCTCTGTTTGCCGCCGGTGCCCCGGCTAAGACTCATCAGGCATGGCGGCTGGACAAGGGCTGACAGGACCGGGGCTACATCGAAGGGGGCAGACGGCGGCGAGGACGGTGAAGGACACCGCGCCCGTTCGAGAACAGGGCCTTCACCCACAGGAGTGGACGTCGGCTGGCCCTTCAACCGAGACACGCAGGGAGGTGGACACGTCCTTCGCACCGCTAAAGGGGTAATCCACGATTAGCCCGGCCTCGACCCGGTAGACCGCGCTGGTTCGCCGCGTCAGCGGCAGGCGGGTGGCGGGATGGCGTCGACCTTTCGGTTGATTCATCTGATCACCTTCACGTATGAAGGCCCTATCGGTAACGTGGCGATCTTCGGGCGGCGTAGGTCCCCGGAGTCCCAGAGGTGAACGCCATGACTGTTGGCGAACTGCCCGTCGTGTGGAGCGTGCCCCCCGAGGATGCCGGGGCGGGACGGCATGCGCTGTGGTGGAGCGTGGGGCCCGATGGCGAGCTCGCGGTCATGCTGGTGGCAGCGCCGGTTCCTGCGCCGCTCCAGGTATCCCAGGGGTTGGGTCGGATGGGGCCTCCAGAACCCGTTCTTCGACGCCTAGTTGGTCGTCGTCTCCGGTCAAGGCCTGCGACGCGTTCGGGTCGACGGGATAGACATGCGGCCCAGCTACCTGGCGCTGCTCCCGGAGTCGCGGTTCCTTCTGGCAGCAGGCCGTACCTTCGAGGACGAGGCAGGGACCTGGGGGAAGAACGCCGTCGTGTACTCCCCCGAAGGCCGGCCGGAGAGCGCCCACTGCGTCGGTGACGACATCGACTATCTGATTCTCCGACCGCAGCGGCGGAATCTGGACCGCTTACGGCGACGAGGGATCTACGGAGGCCGTCCCCAGTCCATCGGCGGCTTGGCGGGCTGGAACACCGACGGTGTCGCCACGTGGGGTCCGCGCGGACGGCTTCCCGTGACACCGCTGGGCGGCAGCGCGGCAGCCACGGAGGGCGGACTGGTCTGACTGGCCTGGTACAGCCACGAGGGTTCCTTCGTGTCCCGCGTCGACCCCGCCACCGGCGAAGTGACCAGCTACCGCAGCCCGGTCAAGGACACGGACGGGATCGCCGTACGCGGTAACCGGATGGTCCTGTCCCACCGCTACCACGACCGATCGACCATCGTCCTGTCCCGGGCTGAGCTCATCGACGACAGCTGGGTACTCACCGGCCAGGAGGAGACACCCGTACCCGGCCGGGTGGTGCTGCGGTGCGGCCAGGGGCGCGACGGCGTCCTGTGGCTGCGCGCCGGTGACACCTGGGTACGCGTCGAGGCCTGAGGTCACGCCGTCCCGGCCGCCGCGCACTCCACCCAGAGCATCTTCCCGGCGTGCGCCCCGTCGAGGCGGTACGAGCCGAAGCGGTCCGCGCAGAGCCGTACGAGGACCAGCCCCCGGCCGTCCTCCGCGTCCGCGGCGGGCTCCGCGCCGAAGGGGGCCGGGATGTCCGGGCCGGTGTCCCAGACCCCGACCCGGAGCCGGTCGGCGGCCATCGCCCGCAGCCGCAGGGCGCAGGGGCCGCGGGTGTGGCGGTAGGCGTTGGAGACGAGCTCGCTCGCCAGCAGCTCGGCGGTGTCGGCCAGGCCAGCCATGTCGTGCCCCCGGAGCATTGCTCGCAGTGTGGATCGGGCGATGCCCGCGGCGCGGGGATCGTGCGGAAGGTGGAGGGTGTAGGCCCAGGACGGAGTTACGGTTGCCGTCATGGAAGTCTCCGATCGAGGAGGAGAGTTGGACCTTGTGCGTGCGGTGCCCGGTGACCAGGTCGCTCCGTCGAGCGGGGTACTTCCAGGCGGTGGCCTGACACCCAAAGTAGCGGCTTCGCGTCATGTGTTTCATGGTTTCCGCGTCATGAGTAACATTCCCACTCCTGTGGGTGACAGCCGTGAGAGGACGGTGAGTTGAGCATGGCGACCGCCCGCCAACTCCGGTTCGGCGCCGAGCTGCGCAAGCTGCGCGAAACCACCGGCCTCAACGCGACCGAAGCCGCCAAGCACTTGGGCATCCGGCAGACACAGATCAGCAACCTGGAGGCCGGGCGGATCGGCGCCAGCCCGGAGCGCGTACGCGCGTTGGCCGACCTCTACGGCTGCGCGGACCAGTCGTACATCGAATCGCTCATCGCGATGACCGGGGAGCGCAAAGGCGGCGGCTGGTGGGAGACGTACCGTGAGCTGCTCCCGGAGGCCTGGCTGGACCTCGCCGAACTGGAGCACCACGCCGGGAGAGTGCGCGATGCGATCACCATGCACATCCCCGGACTGCTCCAGACCCCCGAGCACGCCCGGGAGATCTTCCGCCAGGCCGTACCCGAACTTTCGGCGCCGGAGATCGAGCACCGCGTCTCGTTCCGCGTGAAACGGCAGGGGATCCTCCACCAGGACACCCCGGCCCCGTACCAGGCGATCATCCACGAGGCCGCGCTGCGCATCGCCGTCGGTGGACCGGCCATCGCGGGCGCCCAGTTGAAGCATCTGCTCGACATGAGCGAGCGCAGCAACGTGACCATCCGGGCGATCCCGTTCTCGGCGGGTGCCGTCCCTGGATCAGGCCAGTCGTTCCTCTACGCGCACGGCCCGGTGCCCCGGCTCGACACCGTCCAGCTCGACCAGTCGCACGGCGTGGTCTTCCTGGACGCGGATGACCAACTGGCGAAGTACCGCATGCTCTTCGACCGGATCGAGGCCGTGTCCCTGCCGCCGGATCGGACGCGGGACCTCATCGCCGACATCGCCCGGAACCTGTGAAGGACACCACCATGGCCGAACACACCTGGCAGCGGTCCTCCTACTGCGCGGAGGGGAACTCCTGCGTCTACGTCACCCCCGGCGGCGACGATCACGTGCTCGTCGCCGAGAGCGCGACACCCGGCACCGTCATCGTCACGACCGCCGCCGCCTGGGGCGCGCTCGTCGAGGCCCTCAAGGCGGCGGCCTGACCGGCGCGGAACGCCTGGCGATAGGCCGTCGGGGAGACGCCGATTGCGGCCGAGGTGCCGGCGGAGGGAGACGGCCGTGCCGAAGCCCGCGTGGGCGGCGACCTGGTCGACCGAGAGGTCGGTGGCCTCCAGCAGCCGAGCGCGCGTGCTCGACCCGCTGCTGGGCGAGCCACTGGCCGGGCGGCATGCCCACTTCCTGACGGAAGCGCGGCAGAAGGTCCGCACGCTCATCCGGGCGTGTTCCGCCGGCTCGGCCAGCGGCAGCGGCCGGTGGAGCCGTTCGAGGGCCCGGCCGCGCGTGGGGGCCGTGGTGGCGTCCTGGGGCTCCTGCATCGGGCGTTCGATGTACTGGGCCTGGCCGTCGTCGACGAACAGCACGTTCGCGTCGACCTGGACCCGCGGGAAGGTCCGCTGGAACTGGTCGGCCTCGTTCCAATGGGTGGTGGTGCGCCGGGCGTCGAGCAGGCCCGCGGCGGCGAGCACGTAGGAGGCGGTGCAGCCGCCCGCGACGCCTGCGTACCTCGGTCGGAGGCGGCTGACGGCCGTCGGTGGCAGATGGACCAGGCCTGCAATCCGTTCGGTCGCGCCTGCCTGGCAGGGCGTCAGATGACGCCGCAGGATGCTGCTGACGCCCGTACCCGGCCAGTCAGGAGATGCGATGCACACCAGTCCGGAGAACCATGGACGGATGGCGAAACGGAGACCGAAGCGGTCGCGTGGGTGGCTGCTCGTCGTGTCCGTGAGCCTGATCACCGGCGCCTTCGGCTCCGGCCATTCGGCGGCGGCCGAGCAGTCGGCCACGCGCTGCGACAAGGCGCCGACCGGGGTCAGTGTCGGGGACCACTGGCTTCCGTTCACGGTGCCGGCGGGACTGATGCCCGACCCGCGGTTCGACGGGCGCCAGGCAGAGATCCAGGTCCACCGCGTCCGGCCTGTGTACGCGCACGGCAAATGCCGCGATGTGCCCAACAGGGCCGCGGTGCTGGTCCACGGCAGCGGAGTCTCCGGCACGCCGTCGTTCGACCTCCGGAAGCGCGCCCCGGGCGGCGGTACGCTCAGCACGCAGCGGGCGCTCGCCGAGGCAGGCATCGACACCTTCGCCCCGAGCCTGCTCGGCTACGGCCTCTCGACCCGCTTCGCGGACGGCCTCGACGATCCCGGCAACGCGAGCCTTCGGCCCTACCTCGCGAACGGCAGCTGCCCCCACCCTGAGGGGTGCGACCGCCCCGGCATCCCGCCCGTGCCGCTTGATCAGCAGGGGACGCTGCTCCTGAACAACCCGCTCGACGGGCAGCGGCGCGCGCACTCCAGCAACTCCCGGTTCGCACGCTCCGACGTCTTCGTGCGCGACATCCGTCAGGTCGTCGACGACGCCATCGCGCGCGCGAAGCCGTCGGACGGCAAGGTCACCCTGATCGGCTGGTCGCTGGGCGCACAACACGTCGCCCGGACGCTGCACAAAGCCGACTCGGTCCTTCGCGAGAAGGTCAGCCGTGTCGTCTTCCAGTCGTCGAACTTCGGTACACCCACCGAGGAGGCGGACCTGCCCCCCGCGGCCTTCTCCACGATGCCGACGCGCCTCACGACGCAGGAGTCCATCCTCTCGGGCCCGATGATGCCGCCCGGTCGTGCCGAGGTCTGCACCGGCCACTCCATCCCCAGCACTCAGCAGCAGCTGTGGAACCAGATGATGGAGGAGGACCCTCTGGGGAGGACCTGGGGAGGGGACGACCCCGCCCGCCCCACCGGTCTCAGCCGTGCGCCCACCTTCTCCAGCTACGGCTGGAGGGCCGACGTCGCACGGCAGCTGACCACACCGGCGCTGGTCATCCACGGTCTCGATGACGTGGTCGCGCCGCCGGGCAACGCGACCGCCATCTACGACAACCTCATTCTGGTGCCCAACAAGGTGCTGGTCCATGTCGGTTGCGCCAGCCACCTCCTCCACCTCGGAGGCTGCTCCGGCCCGCGCTGCACCCCGGAGTCCGGCACACCCTACGGCGGGCGCGCCGGCCGCCCCTGGCGCGGACCGCATGCCACGTTCCAGGCCGCAGTAACCGAGTGGATCAAGAGCGGCACTTTCGACGGCGCCTCGAACGGACGGTTCGTCGTCAACGAGAGCGGCGTGGCCAATCCAGCAGTCACGACGAGCGGCCCCGCCCGCTGAGCTCCCGCCCCGCGCTGCCAGCTCCGGTCTGACAGTCCACTGGGCGCCTATGTCCGACCACAGGCGGGGGTCGGCCGCCGAGACGGGTGAAGCGAGTAGCGATCTGACGCGCCCATGCCCCCGACCCCCATACCCCCGCCCCCGGGTACCCGGGGGGCGGGGTCCGGGCCGTCACGGCGCGGCGGCTTTGACCTCCTCCAGGAAGGGTTCCAGTACCGCGCGCCAGGCCGCCGGCTGGTCGTAGTGGAGGTAGTGGCCCGCGTCCGGGATTTCGGCGTACTGGCCCGCCGGGAGGACGCGGACCATCTCCTGGGCCTCCGCCCGCCCGAGCTCGCCGTCCAGGCCGCGGACCACCAGGGTCGGGCAGCGGACCTGGGCCAGTTCCTCCCAGTGGGCGTCGTGGACCCAGGTCTCGCGAGCCGTCAGCATCTGGCGGCGGGAGAAGAGGGGGCGCCAGCCGTCCGGGGCCTGGTGCATGACCTCGGCGAAGAAGGCCCCGCGGCCCGGGTCGGGGCGCTCCACGCGGGGGTCGTCCTCGCCGAACCAGCGGCGGGCGGCGTCCTGGGTGGGGAAGGGCAGGGGCCAGCGGTGGAACCAGTCCTCCCAGTCCTGCTGCGAGGCCTCGCCGAGGGCGGAGGCCCGCATGTCGCAGATCACCAGGGCCTGGACGAGCTCGGGGCGGCGGGCGGCGAGCTGCCAGGCGGTGAGGGCGCCCATGGAGTGGCCGATCAGGACCACGGGGGCGAGGCCCAGCTGGTCGATGACGGCTTCCGCATCGGCGACGAAGGCCTCGCGGCCCAGGGGGATCGGGAGGCCGGGGCCGGCGGAGGGGTGGCCGCTGTGGCCGTGGCCGCGCTGGTCCAGGGCGACGACGCGGCGGTGCTCGCCGAGCCAGCGGGCGGTGTCGGCCCAGTGGAGGGCGCGGCCCATCAGGCCGTGGAGTAACAGGACGCCGGGACGCAGGGGCTCCACGGGCGGTTCCCGGAACTCCCAGGCGGCCAGGCGGATACCGTCGGCTCCAGTCACATCGATGCGCTGTACCACCGCAGATGCACCCCCTTCGCTCCCAGCCAGACTATCGAACCCACATTCGAAAACGGGCGTCTCGCCGACAACACCGCTCTTTCGAGTGACCTTGCTCAAGGATTGGCCGCCACTGCCGATGGAGATCCTTTCAGCAGGGAGGCGGGCCGCTCGGGGAAGACGGTCCGAAGGGGATGACCTTGAGAGCTCGGGGCTCCAGGTCAGCAAGGGGAGGACCGGTCCCGGTGCCGCGAGGCACCGGGACCGTCCACATCCGCCACTGCCCCCAGGGGGACGGCAGCCTTCTCAACTTCTCAGCCTTTGCAGCTTCTCAGGCTTCTCAGCCCTTATCAGCGCTTCGCGACGAACACGTGCGAGGCGATGTCCGAGTCCAGCTCGGCCGCCTCCCCGCCGCTGCCGACCAGCACCCCGCCCGGGGACTCCGTCACGCTGACGACCGAACCGGGCTGCACGCCCGCCCGGCGCAGCGTGTACATCAGCTGGGCGTCCGTCTGGATCGGCTCCCCGATCCGGCGGACGACCACCGTCTTGCCCTCGGTGCCCGGGTCCAGCTCGGACAGGCTGACCATGCCGTCCTCCAGGAACGGATCGGCCTCGGCCTTCTCGCCCAGCTCCTCCAGACCCGGGATCGGGTTTCCGTAGGGCGACTCGGTCGGGTGACGCAGCAGTTCCAGCACGCGCCGCTCCACCGCCTCGCTCATCACGTGCTCCCAGCGGCAGGCCTCGGCGTGCACCTGCTCCCACTCCAGGCCGATGACGTCGACGAGCAGGCACTCCGCGAGCCGGTGCTTGCGCATCACGCGGGTGGCGAGCTTGCGGCCCTCGTCGGTCAGCTCCAGATGGCGGTCGCTGGCGACCGCCACCAGACCGTCCCGCTCCATGCGCGCCACGGTCTGGCTCACCGTGGGGCCGCTCTGATCGAGCCGCTCGGCGATCCGGGCGCGCATGGGGACCACGCCTTCCTCTTCCAGCTCGAGGATGGTGCGGAGATACATCTCCGTGGTATCGATCAGTCCGGACATTCGTGCCCCTCGGATTGCGTGCGCTGGCCCTGCCCCCAATTCTGACGCATCGCGCCGACTACCGTCCCGCGCCGAGCGTCAAGGCATGTACGGGACATCTCCACAGCCGGCCTGCGGGGGCCCTCGGTCCAGGGATTGACGTCCGTATTGACACGCCCTTGGTCCAGACCGCACGGTGAGCGGCGGACACCGACGCACCCACCGCACCCCACCCCTGGAAGGGCTTCGGCGTATGAGCGAGAGCAAGCTGGCCGGGCAGTTCTTCGACGCCGCCATCGGCCTGCTGGAGCGGGTACGCGACGAAGAGGCCGAGCGGATCAACGAGGCCGGGGCCGTCATCGCCGAGGCCGTCGCCTCCGGGAACCGGCTGTTCGCCTTCGGCGCCGGGCACTCCTCGCTGCCCGCCCAGGACGTCGTCTACCGGGCCGGCGGACTCGCGCTGATGAACTTCCTCGCCGTGCCCGGCACCGTCGGCATCGACGTCATGCCCGCCACCCTGGGCAGCGCCCTGGAGCGGGTCGACGGCCTCGCCGCAGCGGTCCTGGACAGCAGCCCGGCCTCCGACGGAGACGTCCTGGTGATCATCTCGCTGTCGGGGCGCAACGCGCTGCCGGTCGAGATGGCCATGAACGCACGGGCGATCGGCCTCAAGGTCATCGGCGTCACCTCGGTGGCGTACGCGACCGGGACCAAGTCGCGGCACGTCTCCGGCACGTTCCTCAAGGACCACTGCGACATCGTCCTCGACAGCAAGATCGCGGTCGGCGACGCCGAACTGAGCGTCGACGGCATCGACGCGCCCTTCGCCCCCGCCTCCACCGTCGTGACCAGCGCGATCATGCAGGCGGTCATGGCAGCGGCCGCCGGCGAGCTGGCGGCGCGCGGACTGGAACCGCCGCTGCTGCGCTCGGGCAACGTCGACGGCGGCCACGAATGGAACGGCCGCGTGATGCGGGAGTACGGCAGCCGGATCTTCTACCGCCACTAGAGCCGGTCCCGGCTCGCCCCGTAGCCGGCGGCCAGGTCGAGGTCCGCCGCCACGCGGGCCGCGACCTCCTCCGCGTACAGGGCGTCCGCGCGCTCGAACGCCGGTCGCGAGGGGCCGCGTAAGAAGGTCAGCGCGCCCAGGGTCCGGCCTCGGCTGCGCAGCACCGTGCACAGCGCGTGCGTCGCCTCCGGCGGCCACTGGCGGGACCGGGCCCAGGCCTCGGACGGCTCGCCGCCCGGGGCGCTGGCCCGTACCGGGCCGATGCGGTCCAGGGCCTGGAGCGCCGGGTGCATGGCCTCGTACCGGACGGGGATCGCCCCCGGCCCCGGCAGCAGCAGGGTCAGCCCCGACGCGGACACGGCCGACCGGACCAGCCGCCGGCCCTGATCGGACCCGGGTTCCAGTACGTCGACCAGCGCGTGCTCCGCGAAGCCGGCCAGCGCGAAGTCCAACCGGACGGCCGCCGCCTCCGCCGGGTCCTCGCACTCGGCGGCGGCCCGCCCCGCCCGGTGCAGCTGGTTGGCCCGGAACCGCAGCTGCCCGGTGTCCAGCTCTGCCTGCCGGGCCTCGGTGACGTCCTGGAACAGCCAGCCGACCCCGAGCGGCACCGGCTCCTCCGCCAGCGGCGACGCCAGCCGCAGGAACCCGCACCGCCAGCACCGCCGCCGCACCCCCTCCGGAGTCCGCACCGACACCCACAGCTCCAGCGGCGCCGGCGGCGCCCCCTCGGCCAGCACGTGCTGGAGCGCCCCTTCGAGTTCCTCCACGCCCTGCACCAGCAGGTCCCCGAGCGGCCGCCCGAGCAGCGCGGTGGGCCCGGCCCCGAAGGCACGGGCGGCGTGGGTGTTGACCACCGCCGGGCGCAGGTCGACGTCCACGAGGACGACCCCCCAGGAGGCGTCGTCCATCAGCGCCTCGCTGAGCGCGATGGAGCGTTCGAGGTCGATCTGGGCGTGGACCTCGCTGAAGGCGCAGTAGACGCCGGCGGGCTTCCCGTCCGCGCCCGGCACCCCGGCGGACTGGGTGCGTACGAGGATCCGCCCGCCGTCCTTGGTCAGCAGCGCGAACTCGTGCACCTGCCGTCCCGGCAGATCCTGGGCGGACATGAGCCGGTGCTGGACGTCGTCCGCGTCGGCGGCCCGCACCGCCCACCCCGCGAACCCCTTGCGCCCCACGGCCTCGGCGGCGGACCAGCCGAGGATCCGCTCGGCCTCCCGGTTCCAATGGGTGATCACGCCGTCGGAGTCGAACGCGCACAAGGCGGCGTCCATCCCGTCGAGCAGCGCTGCGAGCAGATCGTCGGCGGTCTCGCTACGTCCGGAAGCACTCACCTGGCACCCCCTGCAGGTGTTCGCGTGTGCGGCACGTCACATCATCCCAGTTTCCTTGCGTGCCTAACCCCGGTTTCGGCAGGTCAAGGAATCCCCAGCGCCGAGCCTCGGTGTGTAATGCTCTGACCTGGGCTTGTGTTCGGATTGTGGCTGGCCCTAGCGTCCACGCCATGGGGGCTAATTCCGTGAAGCGGGCCTTCAAGTACCGCTTCTATCCGACCGATACGCAGGCAGCTGAGCTGTCGCGGACGTTCGGGTGCGTGCGGAAGGTCTACAACCTCGCGCTTGCGGCCCGTACTGAGGCGTGGGCGCGTCAGGAGCGGGTGAACTACGTCCAGACGTCGGGAATGCTCACCGGCTGGAAGAAGACCGGGGAGCTGGCCTACCTCGCCGATGTATCGTGCGTTCCGCTCCAGCAGGCGCTCAGGCACTTGCAGAGCGCGTTCGCGGGGTTCTGGGGGAAGCGGACGAAGTATCCACGCTTCAAGTCGAAGCGGAAGTCCCGGGCGAGTGCTGAATACACACGCAGTGCGTTCCGCTACGCCGACGGTCGGCTGACTCTGGCGAAGATGGCCGAGCCCCTGGAGATCGTGTGGTCTCGCTCCCTGCCCGCTGGTGTGGAGCCGACTACGGTCACGGTCTCCCAGGACAGCGCAGGGCGCTGCTTCGTGTCCCTGCTGTGCGAGGACACCCCCGCCCCAATGCCCGCCACCACGTCCGCGGTCGGCATCGACGCCGGGCTGACGGCCCTAGTGACCCTCTCCACTGGGGAGAAGGTCACCAACCCGAAATACGAACGAAGGGATCGCGCCCGCTTGGCACGCGCCCAGCGGGCGCTGGCCCGCAAGCAAAAGGGAAGCAGTAACCGGGCCAAGGCCCGAACCCGGGTTGCGAGGATCTACGCCCGGATCGCCGACCGCCGCCGAGACCACCTGCACAAACTAACGACACGACTCGTGCGCGAAAACCAAACGCTCGTGATCGAGGACCTCACCGTCCGCAACATGCTCAAGAACCACAAACTCGCCGGCGCCATTAACGATGCGGGCTGGCGGAAGCTGCGGCGAATGCTGGAGTACAAGACGGCCTGGTACGGACGTGAGCTGATCACCGTCGACCGGTGGTTCCCCAGCACCCGCCTGTGCTCGGCCTGCGGAGCGCTCGCCGACAAGATGCCCCTCAACGTCCGCGAATGGACATGTGAGAGCTGCGGGATGACCCACGACCGGGACGAGAACGCAGCGATCAACCTTCTGGCCGCCGGGCTGGCGGTCACTGCCTGTGGAACGGGTGTCAGACCTCAACGGGAGTCCTCCTCTCGGCCGGGGCGGTCCGTGGTGAAGCAGGAAACCCCACCCGCAAGGGTGGGAACCCGCTCGTTACAGGGAGGGGGAAGCCAATGAACTCGAGCGTGACCAGCGCCCAAGCCGTGTTCGGGGTATCGAGCAGGACCCACCACGGGTACTCCACCGGCGACCTGGTGCGGGCCGTGGTTCCGCGGGGGAAGTGGGCCGGCAGCTGGGTGGGACGCATCGCGGTCCGGACGACTGGCCAGCATCGCATCACCGCGCTGACCTGCCGGTTTGATGTCTCTCACCGGAATCTCCGGCTGCTCCGGAGGGCCGATGGATACACCTACGGATTGGCACCGGAAATTCGATTGAGTGCAGAGGACGGGGCTGCTTAGAGTGGTCACACACTGAAAGGAGGTGATCCCGGAAATGTATGAACTCCGGACGCGTGAGGTGGCTGCGGGCTAAGCGCCCGTCGTCGCACGCACCCAGTGCGGTGCCCGGCGGGAACGCCAGGCGCCAATCCACAGCAGTCACCCGACCCGCGGGCTCGCCGGTACGTCCGGCCGGCTTCTCCCACTGCAGGGGAGAAACCCGAGCCCGCGGGTCGTCTGTGTTTACAGGGCTTACGGACTGTCTCGGAGCTGCCTACGGACAGAGCCGCTCGATCCGCCACTTCGTGCCGTCCAGGACGTAGCGCAGCCGGTCGTGCAGGCGGTTCTCGTGCCCCTGCCAGAACTCCACCGCGTCCGGGGCCACCCGTACGCCGCCCCACTCGGGCGGTACGGGGACCTGCTCGCCCTCCGGGTAGCGGGCCTCCAGTTCCGCGTACCGGCGGTCCAGCTCGGCGCGGGAGGCGATCACGCGGGACTGCTCGCTCGCCCAGGCGCCCAGCTGGGAGCCGTGCGGCCGGGAGCGGAAGTAGGCCGCCGTCTCGTCGCGGCCGATGCGGGTGGCGGTGCCGGTGACGATGACCTGGCGGGCGATCGGATGCCAGGGGAAGAGCAGCGAGACGTACGGGTTCTGGTCGATCTCCCGGCCCTTGCGGGAGCCGTAATTGGTGAAGAAGACGAAGCCCCGCTCGTCGAACCGCTTCAGCAGCACCGTGCGGGAGCTGGGGCGGCCGTCGGGGGTCGCGGTCGAGAGGACCATCGCGTTGGGCTCGAAGACGTGCCCGTCGGCGGCCTGCTGGAACCAGCGGGCGAACTGCAGCATCGGCTCCTCCGCGAGGCTCTCCTCCTCGACGATCAGGGAGCGGTACTGCTTGCGCATGACGGCGGGGTCAACGTCCTGATGGGTCACGCGGCCCATCCTGCCGCAGTACGACTGCTGGGGGTGTGCCGTATGTCACGCTTCCGCAGGCCATCGCGAACGGACAAAATCTGGGGGCCGGTCCGAGGGTGCCTGTGGGGGTGACCATCGGCCGTGCCGGGCATCAACGGGGATGACCGCGCCGGGCCGCGAATCACGCCGGGAGCCGCGCGTGTTCGCACTATCTGAGGAGCCGCAGATGTCCGATTTCGTACCCGGACTCGAAGGGGTCGTCGCGTTCGAGACCGAGATCGCCGAGCCTGACAAGGAAGGCGGATCGCTCCGCTACCGAGGCGTCGACATCGAGGACCTGGTGGGCCACGTCTCCTTCGGGAACGTCTGGGGCCTGCTGGTCGACGGTGCGTTCAACCCGGGCCTGCCGGCCGCCGAGCCCTTCCCGATCCCGGTGCACTCGGGTGACATCCGCGTCGACGTGCAGTCTGCGCTGGCCATGCTCGCGCCCGTGTGGGGTCTGAAACCGCTGCTGGACATCGACGAGCGGACGGCGCGCGACGATCTGGCGCGGGCGGCCGTGATGGCGCTGTCGTACGTCGCCCAGTCCGCCCGCGGCCAGGGCCGGCCGATGGTGCCGCAGCGGGAGATCGACAAGGCGGAGTCCGTCGTCGAGCGGTTCATGATCCGCTGGCGGGGCGAGCCGGACCCGAGGCACGTCAAGGCCGTCGACGCGTACTGGACCTCGGCCGCCGAGCACGGGATGAACGCCTCGACGTTCACCGCGCGGGTGATCGCGTCCACCGGCGCGGACGTGGCGGCCGCCCTGTCGGGCGCCGTGGGCGCCATGTCCGGGCCGCTGCACGGCGGGGCCCCGTCCCGGGTGCTCGGCATGATCGAGGAGATCGAGCGCACCGGCGACGCCGTGGCGTACGTGAAGAAGGCCCTGGACAAGGGCGAGCGGCTGATGGGCTTCGGGCACCGCGTGTACCGCGCCGAGGACCCGCGCGCCCGCGTGCTGCGGCGCACGGCCAAGGAGCTGGACGCCCCGCGCTACGAGGTGGCCGCCGCGTTGGAGAAGGCCGCGCTGGAGGAGCTGCACGCGCGCCGTCCCGACCGGGTGCTCGCGACGAACGTGGAGTTCTGGGCCGCGATCATGCTGGACTTCGCGGAGGTTCCGGCGCACATGTTCACCTCGATGTTCACGTGCGCGCGTACGGCCGGCTGGTCGGCGCACATCCTGGAGCAGAAGCGCACGGGCCGCCTGGTACGGCCGTCGGCCCGCTACATCGGGCCGGGGCAGCGGGACCCGCGGGACATCGAGGGATACGAGGGCATCGCGGGGCGGTGAGGGACCCGGCCCGGTAGGCGGAGCGTGCTCCACGGGGTGTGGAGCCGTTCCCGCTAGCCGGGGGTGGTCAGGGTGGTCTCGATGATGCGGGACCACTGGGCCACCACGCGGGCGCGGCGGGCCGTGTCGTCGGTCAGGACATTGGCCAGGCCGAGGCCGCGGGCCATGTCGAGCAGACCCTGCACGGTCTCCCGTACGCCCGGGACGGACTCGTCGGCGCCCAGCAGCTCGACCGCGATGCGGTGGGTCTCGCGGCCGACCCGGGCTTCGAGTTCGGTGACCTGGGGGCGCAGCTGCTCCTCGTTGGAGGCGGCGACCCACAGTTGGAGCGCGGCGCGGAAGAGCGCGCCGGTGTACAGGTCCACCAGGGCCTGGACGACGGCCGGGCGCGGGGCCGGTGCCGAGTGGAAGAGCTCTCGCAGGGCGGTGGAGCGTTCCTCGGCGACGTGGGCGACGGCTGCCGTGAACAGCGCCTCCCGCGTCGGGAAGTGGTGCTGGGCCGCGCCGCGCGAGACGCCGGCCCGTTCGGCGACGACGGCGACGGTGGAGCCGGCCCAGCCGTGTTCGGCCAGGCAGGAGACGGCGGCCTCCAGGAGGTGGCGTCGGGTGACGCGGCTGCGGGCCTGCTTGGGGTCGGCGCCGGGGCGGGGGCGGGGGCGTGGGCTGGGGCTGGTCATCGTGCCCATGAAGGGTCCCGGCGCTCGAAGCGGGCGGTGATGCCCTCGCGGGCCTCGGCGGAGGCGAACAGGTCCGCGGAGAGGGCGGTGAGGCGTTCGCCGTCGCGGGCCAGGGCCTCGCGGACGGCGGCGGTGACCATGGCCTTGGTGGCGGCCAGGGCGTGCGGGGAGGCCTTGCGCAGGCCGGCGAGGACGGGCGCCAGAGCGGTGTCGACGTCGTCCGCCTCGGTGTGCAGGGTGAGCAGGCCGATGCGGGTGGCCTCGGCGGCGTCGAAGGCCTCGGCGGTGAGGAAGTAGCGGGCGGCGGCGCGGGGGTCGAGCCTGGGCAGCAGGGTCATCGAGATGACGGCGGGGGCCAGGCCGAGGTGGGTCTCGGTGAAGGCGTACGAGGACCGCGGCCCGGCGGCGGCGATGTCGCAGGCACCGAGGAGGCCGAGACCGCCGGCGCGGACGTGGCCGGTGACACGGGCGACGACCGGCTTGGGGAGCTCGGTGATCTCACGGAGCAGGGCCAGGAAATCGGCGGGGTCGCAGGGGGACTTGAGGTCGGCGCCGGCGCAGAAGGTGGTGCCGGTGTGGGTGAGGACGACGGCGCGGACCTCCGGGTCCGCGGCGGCCTGCGCGAGGGCGGTGCGGAGCTCGGCGACGAGGTGCGCGGAGAGGGCGTTGCGGTTGGCCGGGGAGTCGAGGGTGAGGGTGGTGACCGGCGCCAGCGCCTTGGCGGCGTGCACGAGTGGGGGCATGGCTCCTCCGGAGCGGGTCGGGCTGGGTCGGGGGCTCCCCCGGGGAGGGTATGCGGACCTTGCTGGTCCACGCCAAGTCGCCTCCGGCGGGGTGCGGGTGGGCCGGGGCCCTGCCGGGCGGGGTGCGGGTGGGCCGAAGCCCTGCCGGGCGGGGTGCGGGTGGGCCGGATCCGGTGCCGGGGCGGGGTGTCGTCCGGGACTGCATGATTTATGGCGCCTGATCCGGGTCACAGGGGTGCGACCTTCGGGCGCGCCACAAATCACGTTTTACGTCCCGGCCAACACCCCGCCCCGTCCCCGGCCCCGGCAGCTCGTCCGTCCGCCGGCTCCGGCTTCGGCTTCGGCTTCGGCTTCGGCTTCGGCTAGTACGACTTGGGGAGGCCCAGGGTTTGGTGGGAGATGAAGTTGAGGATCATCTCGCGGCTGACCGGGGCGATGCGGGCCACGCGGGCGGCGGTGATGAGGGAGGCCAGGCCGTATTCGCGGGTGAGGCCGTTGCCGCCCAGGGTGTGGACGGACTGGTCCACCGCTCGTACGCAGGCCTCGGCTGCGGCGTACTTGGCCATGTTCGCGGCCTCGCCCGCGCCCGTGTCGTCGCCCGCGTCGTACAGGTGGGCGGCCTTCCGCATCATGAGGCGGGCCAGTTCCAGCTCGATGTGGGACTGGGCGAGGGGGTGGGCCAGGGCCTGGTGGGCGCCGATGGGTTCCTTCCAGACCTGGCGGGTCTTCGCGTAGTCGACGGCCTTGGCGAGGGCGTAGCGGCCCATACCGATGGCGAAGGCGGCGGTCATGATGCGTTCGGGGTTGAGGCCGGCGAAGAGCTGGAGGAGGCCCGCGTCCTCGTCGCCGACGAGGGCGGAGGAGGGGAGGCGGACGTCGTCCAGGGTGAGTTCGAACTGCTTTTCCGCCGCTTGGAGTTCCATGTCGATGGGCGAGTGGGCGAAGCCGGGGGCCTCTCGGGGGACGATGAACAGGCAGGGCTTGAGGCGTCCCGTTCGAGCGTCTTCGGTGCGGCCGACGATGAGGGTGGCGTCGGCGATGTCCACGCCGGAGATGAAGACTTTGCGGCCGGTCAGGAGCCAGTCGTCCCCGTCGCGGCGGGCGGTGGTGGTGATGCGGTGGGAGTTGGATCCGGCGTCGGGTTCGGTGATGCCGAAGGCCATGGTGAGGCTGCCGTCGGCGAGGCCGGGGAGCCAGGTCCGCTTCTGGGCGTCGGTGCCGAAGCGGGAGATGACCGTGCCGCAGATGGCCGGTGAGACGACCATCATGAGGAGGGGGCAGCCCGCGGCGCCGAGTTCTTCGAGGACGATGGCGAGTTCGGCGATGCCGCCGCCTCCGCCGCCGTACTCCTCGGGGAGGTTCACCCCGAGGTAGCCGAGCTTGGCGGCGTCGGCCCACAGCTCGTCGGGGTGGCCGCCTTCGCGGGCGACGCGGGCGAGGTAGTCGCGTCCGTAGCGTCGGCCGAGGGCGGCGACCGCCGTGCGCAGGGCCTTGTGCTCGTCGGTTTCGAGAGTGCTCATGTTTGCGGTTCCTCCTGGACTACGGCGAGCAGGGCGCCGTACTCGACCTGTTGGCCGGTGGCGGCGTGGAGCGCGGTGAGCGTGCCGGAGGCGGGCGCGAGGATGCGGTGTTCCATCTTCATGGCCTCCAGCCAGAGCAGGGGCTGCCCGGCGGTGACGGCGGAGCCGGGGGCGAGTCCTTCGGCGACGCGGACGACGGTGCCGGGCATGGGGGCGAGTAGGGAGCCCGGTTCGGTGCGGTCCTGGGGGTCGGGGAATCGGGGGACGGGGGTGAGGGTGTGGGATCCGAGGACGGAGTCGACGTAGATCTCCGGCTTGTTCGAATTTTGTTTCACGTGGAACAGGCGTCGGATCCCCTCGACTTCGAGGGTCACGAGGGTGGGGGTTGCTGAGATGACCTGGACGCCGGGGTGGTCGAGGGGGTGGTAGACCGCCGTGTATTCGGTGCCGGACTCGGTGTAGCGGCGGGTGTGGGGCTGGGAGCGGACGTTGCGCCAGCCGCCGAGGCGGGCGGTGAGGGGGGCGTCCGGGGTCGGGGCGGCTTGGGCGAGGGCGGCGGCGAGGGCGGCCAGGGTGGCGTCGGGGGGACCGTCGGTGAGGGCGGGGAGGTGGCGCTCGTAGAAGCCGGTGTCGAGCCGGCCGGCGGTGAACTCGGGGTGCCGCAGGGATCGTACGAGCAGCTCTCGGTTGGTGGTCAGGCCGTGGATGCGGGCTCCGGCCAGGGCGTGGGCGAGGACCCGGACGGCCTCCGCGCGGGTGGGGGCGTGGGCGACGACCTTGGCGAGCATCGGGTCGTAGTGGATGCCGACGGTGTCGCCGTCGGTGAAGCCCGTGTCGACGCGGACCGCGGAGGGGAAGGCGAGCGTCTCCAGGACGCCGGTCTGCGGGCGCCAGTCCTGGGCGGGGTCCTCGGCGTAGAGGCGGGCCTCGACTGCGTGCCCGGTGGGCTCCGGGGGTGTCGGGGGCAGGGCGGCGCCCTCGGCGATGCGCAGTTGGAGGGCGACGAGGTCGAGGCCGAAGACGGCTTCGGTGACGGGGTGTTCGACCTGGAGGCGGGTGTTCATCTCCAGGAAGTACGGACGCCCGTCGGCGGTGACCAGGAATTCGACGGTGCCCGCGCCCTGGTACGAGACGGCGCGGGCGGCGGCGACGGCCGAGGCGTGGAGGGTCTGGCGCAGCGACTCGGGGAGCCCGGGGGCCGGGGCCTCTTCGATGACCTTCTGGTGGCGGCGCTGGAGGGAGCAGTCGCGGGTGCCCAGCGCCCAGACGGTGCCGTGGACGTCGGCGAGGATCTGGACCTCGACGTGCCGGCCGCGCTCGACGTAGGGCTCGGCGAAGACCTCCCCGTCACCGAAGGCGGAACGGGCTTCGGCGGAGGCCGCGTCGAGGGCCTCTTTGAGGCCGTCGAGGTCGCGGACCACGCGCATCCCGCGTCCGCCGCCCCCGGCGGCGGCCTTGAGGAGGAGGGGCAGGTCGGCGGTGGTGGCGGTGGCCGGGTCGACGGGGTCGAGGAGCGGCACCCCGGCGGCGCGCACGAGGTCCTTGGCCTGGGTCTTGGACGCCATGGCCTCGATGGCCTCGGGGGGCGGGCCGATCCAGGTCAGGCCTGCGGCCTGGACCGCGCGGGCGAAGTCGGCGTTCTCGGAGAGGAAGCCGTAGCCGGGGTGGACGGCGTCGGCGCCGGCGGCGAGGGCGGCCTTGATGATCAGGTCGCCGCGCAGGTAGGTGTCGGCGGGGGCCGCTCCGGGCAGGCGTACGGCCGCGTCGGCGTCGCGGACGTGCAGGGCGTCGGCGTCCGGGTCGGAGTGGACTGCGACGGTGGCCAGGCCCAGGGCGCGGGCGGTGCGGAAGATCCGGACGGCGATCTCGCCGCGGTTGGCCACGAGGAGCGAGTTGATGGTCATCTGCGGGCTCACATCCGGAAGACGCCGAAGCCGCCACGGGCGCCCTCGACGGGGGCGTTGTGGACGGCCGACAGGCACTGGCCGAGGACGGTACGGGTGTCGCGCGGGTCGATGACCCCGTCGTCGTACAGCCGCCCGGACAGGAACAGGGGCAGGGACTCGGCTTCGATCTGCGCCTCGACGAAGGCGCGCATGCCGGCGTCGGCCTCTTCGGCCGTTTTGTCGTACGGGATGCCCTTCGCGGCCGCGGACTGCCGGGAGACGATCGAGAGCACGCCCGCGAGCTGCTGGGGGCCCATGACGGCGGACTTGGCGCTGGGCCAGGCGAAGAGGAAGCGGGGCTCGTAGGCGCGGCCGCACATGCCGTAGTGGCCGGCGCCGTAGCTCGCACCGATGAGGACGGAGAGGTGGGGGACGCGGGAGTTGGAGACCGCGTTGATCATCATCGCGCCGTGTTTGATGATGCCGCCCTGCTCGTACTCCTTGCCGACCATGTAGCCGGTGGTGTTGTGGAGGAAGAGGAGCGGGATGTCGCGCTGGTTGGCGAGCTGGATGAACTGGGCGGCCTTCTGCGACTCGGCGCTGAACAGCACGCCTTGGGCGTTGGCGAGAATGCCCACCGGGTAGCCGTGGAGGGCGGCCCAGCCGGTGACGAGACTGGTGCCGTAGAGGGGCTTGAACTCGTCGAAGTCGGAGGCGTCGACGATGCGGGCGATGACCTCGCGCGGGTCGAAGGGCGTCTTGAGGTCGGGGGGGACGATGCCGAGGAGGTCTTCCGGGTCGTGGAGGGGTTCCTCGGCCTCGGGCGGATCCTGGTGGGCCTTGCGGTGGCCCAGGCGGGCCACGACGCGGCGGGCCTGGCGGATCGCGTCGTACTCGTCGAGGGCGTAGTGGTCGGCGAGGCCGGAGGTGCGGGCGTGCATGTCGGCGCCGCCGAGGGACTCGTCGTCGCTCTCCTCGCCGGTGGCCATCTTGACCAGCGGCGGTCCGCCGAGGAAGACCTTGGAACGGTCCTTGATCATGACGGTGTGGTCGGACATCCCGGGGATGTACGCGCCTCCGGCGGTGGAGTTGCCGAAGACGACCGCGATGGTCGGGATGCCGTCGGCCGACAGCCGGGTGATGTCACGGAAGATCGCGCCGCCCGGGATGAAGATCTCCTTCTGGGAAGGGAGATCGGCGCCGCCGGACTCGACGAGGCTGACGCAGGGAAGGCGGTTCTGCCGGGCGATTTCGTTGGCCCGCAGCGCCTTCTTCAAGGTCCAGGGGTTGCTGGCGCCGCCGCGGACGGTGGGGTCGTTGGCGGTGATCAGGCACTCGACGCCTTCGACGGTACCGATGCCGGTGACCATGGAGGCGCCGACCGGGTACTCGCTGCCCCAGGCGGCGAGCGGGGAAAGCTCCAGGAACGGGGTGTCCGGGTCGAGGAGCAGCTCGACGCGCTCCCGGGCGAGGAGCTTGCCGCGGGTCTTGTGGCGGGCGGTGTACTTCTCGCCGCCGCCGGCGAGGGCCTTGGCGTGCTCGGCGTGGAGGGCGTCGAGGCGCTCCAGGGCGGCGGTACGGGCCGCGAGGTGGTCGGCGGCGAGGGGGTCGACGGTGGTGGTGAGACGGGTCATGGGCCGGGCACCTCCGGTGCGGGCAGCAGGTGGACCGGGATGTCGAGGTGGCGGGAGCGGAGCCATTCGCCGAGGGCCTTGGCCTGGGGGTCGAACCGGTGACCGGAGGCCACGCCGTCGCCGAGGATGCCGGGGACGGTGAAGTTCAGGGCGCGGAGGTTGGGCAGGGCGTGGCGCTCCACCGCGTGCGGGCGGGTCTCGGGGAGCAGGTGGTGGAGGGTCTCCACCGTCAGGGTGCGGTGGAGCCAGTGCCAGGCGGCGTCGGTCTCGACCCAGACGCCGATGTTGGCGTCCCCGCCCTTGTCGCCGCTGCGGGCCCCGACCAGTGCGCCCAGGGGGGCGCGGCGGGTTGGCCCTGCCGGTGCTCCCGCGGGGGTGTGGTGAATGGGCCCTGCCGGTGCGCCCGTGGGGGTGTGGTGAATGGGCCCTGCGAGGCTGTCCCCCACCCCGCCCCTTCCCGCAACCGGGGCTGCGCCCCGGACCCCTTCGGGGGCTGCGCCCCCGGACCCCCGTGCCTCAAACGCCCCCGGAACTGGATACCGGGTGCCGTCCGGGAGGACCGCCGTGTGGGGGACCCAGGTGGACGGGGTCGTGGACGAGGAGAAGATGCCGTACGGCTGGGCCGGGCCGGGTGGGGAGGTGACGTGGAAGCCGGGGTAGCTGGCCAGGGCCAGTTCGATGGCCTTCGAGGTCAGGGCGCGGCCGACGCGGTCCGGGGAGGGGTCGCGGACCACCAGGCGCAGCAGGGCGCTCGCCGTCTCCTCGGTCGCGGCGTCCGCGTGGTCCGTACGGGCCAGGGTCCAGGTGGACTCGGCCACGTCCTGCAGTGCTTCGGTCAGTTGGGCACGGACCAGGGCGGCTTTCGCCTCGACGTCCAGGCCCGTCAGGACGAAGACGACCTCGTTGCGCCAGCCGCCGATGCGGGTGACGCCCACCTTGAGGGTGGGCGGCGGGGGTTCCCCCTCGACCCCGGTGATGCGTACCCGGTCGGGGCCCGCGTCCGTCAGGCGGACGGTGTCCAGGCGGGCCGTCACGTCCGGGCCGAGGTAGCGGACGCCCTGGGTCTCGTAGAGGAGTTGGGCGGTGACGGTACCGGTCGAGACGACTCCGCCGGTCCCCGGATGCTTGGCGATCACCGATGTGCCGTCCTCGGAGATCTCCGCGAGGGGGAAGCCGGGGCGGCGTACGTCATGGGCGGTGAAGAAGGAGTAGTTGCCGCCGGTGGCCTGGGTTCCGCACTCCAGGACGTGTCCGGCGACCACCGCTCCCGCCAGCCGGTCGTAGTCGTCGGGCGCCCAGTCGAACCACCAGGCGGCCGGTCCGCTGACCAGCGCCGCGTCCGTGACCCTGCCGGTGACGACGACGTCGGCGCCGGCCCGCAGACAGGCGGTGATCCCGGCGCCGCCGAGGTAGGCGTTGGCGGTCAGGGCGCCGTCGGCGTACGGCATCAGGTCGTCGCCCTCGACGTGGGCGACGGAGACGGGAATCCCGGTCTTGGCCGCCAGCGCCCGGACGGCGTCGGCGAGGCCCGCCGGGTTGAGCCCGCCCGCGTTCGCGACGATCCGTACGCCGCCTTCGTGTGCGAGTCCGAGTGCTTCCTCCAGCTGGCGCAGGAAGGTCTTGGCGTAACCGAGGTCCGTGTTCTTCAGGCGGTCGCGGCCGAGGATGAGCATGGTCAGTTCGGCGAGGTAGTCGCCGGTCAGGACGTCGAGAGGGCCGTCGGTCAGCATCTCGCGCAGCGCGCTGAAGCGGTCCCCGTAGAAGCCCGAGGCGTTGCCGATGCGCAGCGGGCGGCGGGTCATCGAGGCGCCTTGGGGGCGCGGCCGGGGCCCGCCGGGCCCGCGAAGGCCTGGGCGATGTCCAGCCAGCGGTCGGCGTCGGGGCCGGTGGCCGTGAGGGCGAGGTCGGCGCGGTGGGCCCGCTGGGTCACGAGGAGGCAGAAGTCGAGCGCCGGGCCCGTGACGCGCTGGGCGGCGTCCGGGGGGCCGTACGTCCACGGCCCGTCCCCGTCCGGCGCTACGAGTTCCACCCGGAACTCCTGGTCCGGAGCCGGCAGTCCCCGTACCGCGTACGCGTAGTCGCGGGCGCGCACCCCGATCCGAGCGACGTGGCGCAGCCGGGCCGTCGGGGTCCGGCGTACGCCGAGCGCGTCGGCGACGTCCTGACCGTGCGCCCAGGTCTCCATCAGCCGGGCGCTCGCCATCGAAGCGGCCTTCATCGGCGGCCCGTACCAGGGAAAGCGGGTGTCGGGCGAGGCGACGCCGAGCGCCTCGCCGAGCGCGGCCCGCCCGGCCCGCCAGCGGGCGAGCAACTCGCCGGGCGGCAGCGCCGCGCCCTCCTCCGCGCCCTCGTCGACGAAGGAGTCGGGGGCCTTGAGGGCCTCCTCGACCATGCGCCCGAAGCCCTCGGCGTCGGTGAGGGCGAGCAGCGCGGCCCGGTCGGTCCAGTGCAGGTGGGCGATCTGGTGGGCGACGCTCCAGCCGGGCGCGGGGGTCGGCCGGGCCCAGTCGGGGCCGGGCAACTCGCCTACTATGGAGTCGAGTTCACGCCCCTCCTCCCGTAGATCGGCGAAGACGGCGGCAGCGGACGGATCGGGCACGGTGGCGCTCCCCTCTCGGCGTGAGGGGAAGACTGGCAGGGGCGCGCAAAACAATCAAGCAAGCTTGCATTCTTTTTTGGGTAGGGGATGATGAAGGGAAGTAACCTTCAACCCCATTGATTGGTGGGCGAGTTGCTCGGCTCACATCCACATTCGGTTTGACGCACCCTCTTCGCTCGTCCCGGTGACTCCGCGCATGGCTGCGGCCGGGCCCGGACATACCTCTCGCCAGAGAGGGGCCGGGAGTCCTGGCCGAGGGAGGGGGAAGGGGCGCGCCGTGACCACAGACGCATTCGCGGAGCTGCAGAGCGAGGGAATCCGCCGGCCTTTCAAGCCGGGCGAGCGAATGCTGCGGCAGGGAGACGACGGGGCGTACGTCCTACTTCTCACAAGCGGCTTGGCCCGCGTCGTGCTCGGCAGGGCCGACGGCACGGAGCTCTGGCTGGCGCACCGCGGTCCCGGTTCGCTACTGGGGGACATGTCCGTCGTGAACGGTGCCGCACGCAACGCCCATGTCTTCGCCGTCAGTCCATGTACGACGGTACTTCTGCGATCGGATCGGTTCCTGCGTCGCATGGAGCGGGGCGAGTTCGCCTCCGCGCTCTACCGCCACGTGTTGGCGAGGCAGCACGAACAGGATGTCGCCCACAGCGAGCAGTGGAGCCTCCCGGTGCAGGTCCGACTGGCGCGGCTCCTTCTCAGCCTGATCAACACCTCCGCCCCGTCCCGCCTCATCCTCGGCTGGACACAGGCGGAGCTCGCGACCGCCATCGGAGCCTCCCCCGGCGCCGTCAAGTTGGCTCTGAACGCGCTGCGCACGTCAGGAGCCGTGGACGTGCGACGGCGCCTGATCAACGTCAGGGACCTGGGAACGCTCCGGATCCTGGCCGGGGAACCCCTCGCCTAGCGCCCTGCCCCGCGCGTGACCGGCTTCACGCTCCGAGTGGTCAATGCTGCCCATTGGACATCGGGAAGCACGCGCATGCTCGGAAGCGGCCGCGCTCGCGGCCACCACCACCTTTCGCCTCCGTCAGGAGATTCGCCATGCCCGAACCGTGCCGCACGAGCGGTGCTTTGCCTGCTCCACTAGGCATTCTGGGATTCGACCTCGTAGGTTTCACCGAGCTGGCGGACGTGCAGCTCGCACCGATGAGTGCGCTGATTCCCGACCTCGTGCACCGAGCACTCGTGACGGCGGGGATGGGCGAACTGTGGGACACCAAGCGCTTCCCCGCGAGCACGGGTGACGGAATCGTCTTCGGTTTCGATCACTGCGCCCTCCCTTCAGTCCTCTCGCCCTTCCTCGATGTACTGGAGGAGGAACTCGTCAAGCACAACGCCAGCTCGCCCGGCCCACGCGTCCGCCTCCGCGTCGCCGTCCACCTCGGACCGCTGCCGGATGACGGATCGCCGGGCGACGGCAACGGGACCGCACGGAACGACACCCACCGGTTGTTGGATTCCGTACCCGTCAAACAGGCCCTTGCGCAGGCCGAACCGGAGGCCACCCACGTCGCGGCCATCATCTCCCAGCGCGTCTACGAGGATGTGGTGCTGGGCGGACACACCACCCTGCATCCTGCCCACTGTCTCAAGGTGGACGCGACGGTGCCCGGCAAGCGCTTCTCGCAGCCCGCATGGGTGTACGTTCCCCGCCCCTCCGGGAGCCTCCTCCACATCGGGCCCTCCCCGGCCGTGCAGGCCGCGCCTCCCCGGACGTACAGGTCGATCGTGCTCCCCCCGTTCTCGGACGGCCTCGACTACGCCCTTGCCCTGAAGCACCTCGCACAGGTCTCCGCGGAGGCGGCGGACGCGCTGTACCGGATCGTCCTGGACCGGGGAGCGGGCTCATGACTCCGATCATGTCGAACCGCGTCTTCGACGCGATCGGAAGGCGACTCGTCACCTTCTCCCCCGAGCCGCCGGCCCTCGTCGTATCCGGCGCCGATCGCCGCGTCCTGAGGCTGACTCCGGCGGCGGCCCGGGATGTGCTCTACGGCCCCGAAGGGGACGAAGAACTTCGCCGCGCCATCTGGCGGCAGGTCGTTTCGGAGGCTCAACAGGAGGTGTCGGACAGCGGGCCGTGGCGCCTGCTGGCCATCTGGCTGGCGTTGCCGCGCTTGTACCGCACAGTGCACAAGTCCGCGGCACGCTTGGGGGCCGATCCGGCCGACATCCAGGCCGAGGCCGTGCTGGGCCTCCTCGAACGGTTGCAGACCATCGATCCGCAGGAACAGCGTGTCGGCGACGCGCTGGCCAAGGCCGCGAGCAGCCGAGCATGGGCCTTGGCACGCCAGTCCGCCAAGGAGACACGCGTGGCGGACATCGCGGCGGTCGCGGCGGCCCGCCTCGCCCGCCGGCCGACCGACACGGTCACGGAGCCGGAGCAGGGCTGGGAGCTCCAGGTCGCCCCGCCCGACCGCCCGGACGGGTTGTCCGCCCCGATCCGGTTCACGGCCTCCCCTTCGCAGATCGAGGGCGAGCGGATCGGTGCGCTCGCCCAAGGGCTGGGTCTGCGGGACATCGTCCACCGCGCCCGCAGGCCCGGTGAGGGAACGCTGATCGGAACCCTGTCACTGCGACCCGCCGGAGGGCACCGATGAGTGAGCGCAAAGGTCCCCCGCTGTCGTTCGCGGAGGCTTTCGACCTCCCGCTGAGCATGGATCTCCGTACCGCCGCGAGGGCCTTCGGGGTATGCCCGGGCACCGCCTACAAGTTGATCCGCTTGGGCCGCTTCCCGTGCCCCGTCCTGCGGCTCGGCCGCCGCTACCGCATTCCGACGTCCTTCGTCCTGCGGGCCCTGGGCATCGAGGAGAGGCCCGTCTACGCCATCGATCTGGAGGCCGGCGCCGACTACGCGGCCGAAATCCAGCACGCCGCCCACCGCGAAGAAGAGGAGTACCGCGCATGACCGCCATGACCACCGCCGTCACCACCGCAGTCACCCCCGAGGCAGCCGACGCGCAGGACCGCACCCTCAGCTGCTTCGTCATCGGTCCGATCGGCGACAGCCTCGCCACCCCCGGTACTGAGGCCGCACAGGCGTACGAGGCCGCGTTCGACGTCTTCGACAAGGTCATCCGGCCGGCCTGCGCACAATTCGGCATCGTCCCGGTTCGGGCGGACGAGCTCGCCGGCGCCGGGGAGATCACCGAACAGATCTGCCGTCACGTCCTCATGGACGACATCGTCATCGCCGATGTGGGTGGTGGCAACGCCAACGTCATGTACGAACTCGGTCTGCGCCACGTCACAGGCAAGCCCACGATCCACATCGGGGAGAACGGACAGCTCCCGTTCGACATCTCCCCGATCCGCACCATCCGGTTCACCCGTACTCGAGGCGGCCTCATGGATGCGCGCCGGAGCCTGGAAAAGGCGTTGCACGAAGGCATCCACAACGGCTTCGACCTGCTGACACCCGCCAGGATTCAGCGGGGACTGCAGGTCTCCGACGACGCACCGGGCGGCGCCCCCGACGACGAGCCGGTGGACGAGGACGCTCCTGGGCTCATCGACCGATTCATCGCGATCGAGGAACAGATGGATGCCCTGACGGAGGACGCCGACGCCATGGCGGCGGCACTCGCTCGCATCGCCACGGCAACCGAGGAATCCACCCCGGAGATGGAACGGGCCAACCAGCCGGGCTTCCCACTGAGTGCCCGTATGCCGCTGCTGATGAAGTACGCCTCGTCCATCAGCGGACCGGCCGCAGACCTGAGGGACAGCGCCACGCGATTCGCCGAGCGGATGGGCGATGTCGACACCGCCGTGAATGCCGCACTGGACTTCCACCAGGCCACGCCGCCGGACGAACGTGGCGACAGCGAAAAGGAGTTCATCAGTGGACTGATCGGAACCGCCGAGGGGACGCGGCAGGCCATGGAAGGCATCACCGCCTTCGGCACGGCGATCAAGTCGATGGTCGGCATGAGCAGGGAGCTGCGCGGTCCGGTCAAGGACATCGCCGCCGCCCTCAAGCAGGTCAGCACGGTCGTCGGCCGTATCGACGCCTGGGAGCGACGCGCCCGCGCCATCGCCTGATCGACACCGAGAGGCCCGGACCGCGCGGCGGTCCGGGCCGCAGGGCACATTTCAGCCGTACGCCCGGAAAACCGGGAAACCGGGAAACATCACCGATGTCGCGCCGATACCGAATGCTCCGCTCCGGGCCCAGAGCGCACACACGTTCATGTCACTCGGCGCAGAGGATGACCTGGCGTAGCCTCAGCCGACTTCTCCCAGCCTCTCACCTCCCTGCATCCCGAGCTCGACGCGACCGCGCTCACCGCGTACGCCACCGCGCTGGAGACCGGCGAACCCGGCGGCCTGTCCCCTGCTCGGGCCGCCGAGATCGACGGGCTCCGGTCCCTCGCCGTCTTCAACCGCGGCAAGGTCACCGGCGCCGACGGGGCTGGAGGAGACCGGCATCGAAGTCGAGGTGGACGGGCTCACTGGGGTCTACAAGAACACGACGCGGGGCGTTGTCGCCCTGGTCTTCCGCTGCAAGCCGTCCGGCGGGAGCGAACGGGCGTCGGAGGAGTTCACCGCGGCGAACTGGCTCGCTCCCGAAGAGACATCGGAACGGATGGCCGACGTGTACGCGGTCCGGCTGCTGGACGCGCTGGACGGCATGAGTCCTCATGTCCGGAGCCATGACCGCCGCCGATTGATCTGAGCGGCAACGGAGTACGGAGTGGGTCGCGTGACGTGCCCCGTCCTGAGGCGGGCGGCGTGCCCGTCGGCGCGCTACGCGCAGACGGGACCGGGCGGCGCCGAGGCCGTCGTGCGCAGGAGGTCGCGGATCAGGTCTAAGTCGATCCGGTCCGGGCTGCGGAAGCGGAGGCGGCCCTTGCCCGTGTCGTGGGCGGCCAGGCGGTCCGCGAAGGCGTCACGGAGGGCCGGGCGGCGCGCCTGCAGGGGCTCGGCCGGGTGGGTGTCGACGGCGGCGGCGTCCATCAGACCGCCTTCTTCCCGCGTCCGAGCCCGAGCTGGGAGCGGACCGCGCCCATGCTGGCCGCGATCACGAGGGCGATGGCGAGCGCGTCGAGCGCCGACATCGCCTGGTTCAGGACCAGGAAGCCGGCGGTGGCCGCGATGGCCGGTTCGAGGCTCATCAGGATGGCGAAGGTCGGGGCGGGCATCCGGCGCAGGGCGAGCAGTTCCAGGGTGTACGGGAGGACGGAGGACAGCACGGCCACGCCCACGCCCAGCGCCAGGGTGCTCGGGACGAGCAGGTCGGAGCCCGCCTCGAGCACGCCCAGGGGCAGCGAGAGGACCGCCGCCACCGCCATCGCGAGGGCCAGGCCGTCCGCCTGCGGGAAGCGGCGGCCGGTTCGGGCGCTGAAGACGATGTACGCCGCCCACATCGCGCCCGCTCCGATCGCGTAGGCCGCGCCCGCCGGGTCGAGGGAACCGAAGCCGAAGCCGCCACCGCCGTGGCCGGACAGCAGCACCACCCCGCCCAGCGCGAGGCCCGCCCAGAGCACGTTCACCAGGCGCCGCGAGACGATCACCGACAGGGCCAGCGGGCCGAGGACCTCCAGGGTCACGGCGGGGCCGAGCGGGATGCGGTCGATGGCCTGGTAGAAGAGGCCGTTCATGCCGGCCATGGCCACGCCGAAGGCGACGACCGTGCCCCAGTCCGCACGGGTGTAGCCGCGCACCTTGGGGCGGCACAGGACCAGCAGCACCAGCGCGGCGGCCGCCAGGCGCAGCGTGACCACGCCCGCCGCTCCCGCCCTGGGCATGATCACGACCGCGAGGGCGGCCCCGAACTGCACCGACACCCCGGCCGAGACCACCAGCGCGACCGGGCCGAACCGGGACCCCCGGGCGGGGGCCTGGACCGCAGCGGCGGCGACGGGTGCGGCGGGGGCGGGGGAGGTCGTCGGGGACGAGGAAGGTGCGGGCATGCATCCAGACTAAGGGGTGGGTAAGGACCATCACCGCGTGTTTTGCCTTACATCGGGGGCCCCTGCGTCTCATCGAGTGGACTCCGTTCCAAGGCGCGGACCGGGACCCGATACGCTCCGCTCGTGGCTGAGATCCAGATTCCCGCTGACATCAAGCCCGCCGACGGACGCTTCGGCGCGGGCCCCTCCAAGGTGCGGACCGAGGCGCTGGACGCCCTCGCCGCCACCGGTACCTCCCTGCTCGGAACCTCACACCGCCAGGCCCCGGTCAAGAACCTGGTCGGCTCGGTGCGCCAGGGCATCCGGGACCTCTTCTCCCTCCCCGAGGGCTACGAGGTGATCCTGGGCAACGGCGGCTCCACCGCCTTCTGGGACATCGCGACGCACGGGCTCATCGAGCAGAAGTCCCAGCACCTCACCTTCGGCGAGTTCTCCTCCAAGTTCGCCAAGGCCGCGAAGCTCGCGCCGTGGCTGGACGCGCCGTCCGTGATCTCCTCGGAGCCGGGCACCCACCCGGAGCCGGTCGCCGAGGCGGGCGTGGACGTGTACGCGTACACGCACAACGAGACCTCGACGGGTGTCGCGGCGCCGGTCAAGCGGGTCGCGGGCGCCGACGCCGGGTCCCTCGTCCTGGTGGACGCGACCTCGGGCGCCGGCGGTCTGCCCGTGGACATCACCGAGAGCGACGTCTACTACTTCGCCCCGCAGAAGTCCTTCGCCTCGGAGGGCGGCCTGTGGCTGGCCGCGTTCTCCCCGGCGGCCCTGGAGCGGGCGCAGCGCGTGGCCGACTCCGGCCGGCACATCCCGGAGTTCTTCTCCCTGCCGACGGCGATCGACAACTCGCTGAAGAACCAGACGTACAACACCCCGGCGCTCTCCACCCTCTTCCTGCTGGACCAGCAGCTGCGGTGGATGAACAGCCAGGGCGGACTGGACTTCACGACCGGCCGTACGGCGGCCAGCGCGCGCAACCTGTACGGCTGGGCGGAGGCGTCGAAGTACGCGAGCCCGTTCGTCCAGGACGCCGACAAGCGCTCCGCGGTCATCGGCACGATCGACTTCTCCGACGACGTCGACGCGGCGGCGGTCGCGAAGGTGCTGCGCGCCAACGGCATCGTGGACACCGAGCCGTACCGCAAGCTCGGCCGCAACCAGCTCCGTGTCGCGATGTTCCCGGCGATCGACCCGGCGGACGTCCAGGCGCTGACCGTGTGCGTCGACTACGTGATCGAGCGGCTCTGACCGCGGACGCGCACCCTGTTCGGAGCCCCCGGTGACCTCTGGTCGCCGGGGGCTCCTTCGCACGTCACGGGCACGGCGTAAGGGGCGCCCCGCCCCACGCGATACCTTCAGGACTTCAGGGCTCGGCATTCTTGAAGGCAGTACGGCAGCAGTACGGCAAGCAGTACGGCAGAGGTACGGCAGCAGCATGGAGGCAGCGGCGTGAGCGTGCGAGTGACAGCGGCCCAGACCGGCGTGGACCCCTTCGGCACGGCCCGGCTGCGGCGCGGGGTGCTCGACGCCTGGGGCGCGGGCCCGGCCCGGTTCCGTGAGGACGCCAACGCCGAGGAGGACCTGGCCCTCGGCGGCTACCGCGACCGGCTCGTGGTCGAGCTGGCGCAGAACGCCGCCGACGCCGCCGCCCGCGGCGGGGTTCCCGGCCGGCTGCGGCTCACCCTGCACCCCGGTGTGAACGGTCACGCTGTACTGGCCGCCGCCAACACCGGTGCCCCGCTGGACGCGACCGGCGTGGAGTCGCTGAGCACCCTTCGGGCCTCCGCCAAGCGCGAGCCCGCGAAAGCCGCCGGAGCCGCCGGAGCCGGGGACGCCGCCGAGACCGTCGGCCGCTTCGGCGTCGGCTTCGCGGCCGTCCTGGCCGTCTCCGACGAGCCGGCCGTGCTGGGCCGCCACGGCGGTGTCCGCTGGTCGCTGGCCGAGGCCCGCGAACTGGCCCGGGACGCCGCCAACGGCAGCCCCGGCCTCGGCGACGAGCTGCGCCGCCGCGACGGTCACGTCCCACTGCTGCGGCTTCCGCTGCCCGCCGAGGGCACCGCTCCGGAGGGTTACGACACCGTCGTGGTCCTCCCACTGCGCGACCCCGCCGCCGAGGACCTGGTCGAGCGCCTCCTGGCCGGCATCGACGACGCCCTGCTCCTCACCCTCCCCGGGCTGCGCGAGGTGATCGTCGAGACCCCGTCCGGCGGCACCCGTACGCTCCACCGGCGCACCGAGGGCCCGTACACCGTCATCGATGACACCGCATCCGGTACGCACCGCTGGCGCACCGTCCGCCACAGCGGCCCCATCGAGCGGGCCCTGCTCGCCGACCGGCCCGTCGAGGAGCGGCTGCGGCCCGTCTGGACCGTCACCTGGGCCGTGCCCGTGGACGCCGACGGCGCGCCCGAACGCCCCGGCACCGCGCCCGTCGTGCACGCGCCGACCCCCACCGACGAGCCGCTGGGCATCCCCGCGCTGCTCATCGCGTCGCTGCCCCTCGACACCTCCCGGCGCCACCCCGCGCCGGGACCCCTGACCGACTTCCTGACCGAGCGCGCGGCGGACGCGTACGCCGAGCTCCTCGGCGCCTGGGACCCGGTGAGCACCGCGCTGATCGACCTGGTGCCCGGCCCGCTCGGCAAGGGCGAGCTGGACGGGGCCCTGCGCGCCGCCGTGCTCCAGCGGCTCCCCCGTACGGCCTTCCTCGCGCCGGCCGCCCCGGCCGCCCCGCCGCAGGAGCCCGAGGAACACCACGACACCCACGACACCCACGAGACCCACGACCGCCCCAGGGCCCGGCACGCCCTGCGCCCCTTCGAGGCCGAGGTCGTGGAAGGCGCGGGCGCCGACACCGTACGCGTCCTCGCGGAGGTGCTGCCGACCCTGCTCCCGGCCGGCCTGGAGCGCCGCTCCGAGCTGCGCACGCTGGGCGTCGGCCGGCTCCCCCTCGGCGACGCCATCGAGCGGATCGCCGGCATCGAGCGGACCCCGCAGTGGTGGCACCGCCTCTACGACAGCCTGGCCGGGGTGGACCCCGACCGGCTCTCCGGGCTGCCCGTGCCGCTGGCCGACGGGCGCACCGCCATCGGGCCGCGCCACATCCTGCTGCCCGGCGCCGACACCGCCCCCGAGAGCCTGGCCCGCCTGGGCCTGAAGGTGGCCCACCCGGACGCCGCGCACCCGCTGCTGGAGAAGCTGGGCGCGCTCCCCGCCAGCGCGCGGGCCGTCCTGACGACTCCGCAGGTCCGCGCGGCCGTGGCCGCCTCCCTCGACGCGGGCGAGATCTGGGACGAGGACGCGCTGGACGCGGAGGAACTGGCCGAGGTGGTCCTCACCCTGGTCCGCGACGCCGCTCTGAACCCCGGCGACGAGCCCTGGCTGGGCGCGCTGGCCCTGCCCGACGAGGACGGCGAACTCACCCCGGCGGGCGAACTGCTCCTCGCGGGCAGCCCGTTGGCCTCCGTCCTGCGCGAGGACGAGATCCCGTACCTGGACGCCGACCTCGCCGCCCGGTGGGACGGCGAGACCCTCGCCGCCTGCGGGGTGCTGACCGCCTTCCAGCTGGTCCGCGCGAGCGACGTCGTCCTCGACCCGGACGAACTGGAGCCCCGCGAAGGCGACTTCGCCGAGCCCGACGACGTCGGCCTGCTCGACGCGGTCGACGTGTGGTGCGAGGACGTACTCGACCAGCTGCCGGAGTCCCACGTGCCGCCGGTGGCCACCGAGATCGTCGCCGTCCGCGACCTCGACCTCGTCGACGACGACCGCTGGCCCCAGGCCCTGGCGATGCTCGCGCAGCCCCCGCTGCGCGACGCGCTGACGCAGCCCGTACGCATCCTGCTCCCCGACGGCACCACCCAGTCCGTGCGCCCGTACACCGCCTGGTGGCTGCGCGACCACCCGGTGCTCGACGGCCGCCGCCCCGCCGGGCTGCGCGCCGCCGGGGGCGACCCCCTGCTGGAGGGCCTCTACACCCCGGCCGACGCCACCGGCTTCGAGGACGAGCAGGTCCTGCGCGCTCTGGGCGTACGCACCACCGTGCCGGCCCTGCTGGACGAGCCGGGCGGCGCCGCCGAGCTGCTGGGCCGGCTCGCCGACCCGGACCGCGAGGTGTCGGGCCGCCAGCTGCACGGGCTGTACGGGGCGCTGGCCGACCTGGACCCCGAGCAGGTCACCCTCCCGGACGAGCTGCGCGCGGTGGTGGACGGCGAGGTCGTGGTGGTCGACGCGGCCGACGCGGTGATCGCGGACGCCCCGGACCTGCTGCCGCTGACGTCGGGCCTCCCGCTGCTCCCCGTGGCCCCGTCCCGCGCGGCGGACCTCGCGGAGCTGCTCCAGGTGCCCCGCCTGTCGGACACGGTCCCGGCGGAGGTCACCACGCCGGGCGAGGTGCACGAGGTCCCCGAGCCGGTCCGCACCCTCCTGGGCCCGTCGACCCCGTCGACGTACGTCGAGCACGAGGAACTGATCGCGGGCGGCACCGAACTCGACTGGCGCCGCACCCCCGACGGCACCCTGCACGCCTCCACCCTGGAGGGCGTGGCGGCCGGCCTCGCCTGGTCGGCGGGCCAGTGGCCCCGCCGCTTCGAGGTCGCGGCCCTCCTGGAGGACCCGTCCCGCACGCCGGAACTGGCTCGCGACCGGTGGTTCGACTGAGGCTGTCTAGAGGGGCTCGATCTCTACGGGATGCCCGGCGAGGAAGCGCCCCATGTCGTCCACATCAGACGTGAGCACAGCAACGTCGTCGCCGCGCTCGGCGGCTTGGAGCGCCACCGCAGCAAGGACGGAGTCGATCGCGTACTTGTGCCCGTGCAAGCCCGCGTGCTTGAGGAGTTTCAGCGCGGTCGTGGTGATGGCCTCGTCGACATAGACGACTTCGATCCGCGACAGTGTCGAGTCCCACGCCTTGCTCCGTGCGCCCGCCCGTGGATCACAGGCCTCCAGGATGGTGAGCGGCGACGTGACGACGTGGATCCCCGACTGCGATGAGGCCTTGAGGAAGAGACCCAGCGTCTCGTCACCGCGAGCGGCTTTGGAGAGGGCCTCACAGTCGAAGACGAACGTACGACGGCGCGAAGGGAGCCGCCGCCCGGAGCGAGGTGTCATGCGGCGCGCTCGTCCGCGCGCCCATCCGCCGCCTCACGGGCACGGCGCTCGTCGTGGCGCGCGTCGATCGCCGCGATGCGGTCGAGCACAGCCTCGTACGCCTCGTCGCTGTAGGGGCCGTATTCCCTCTCCAGCAGCTCCGACAGCTCGCTCAGTTTGTCCATCGCATCCGCGTGCGCCGCGGCTTCCGCGATGTACGCGGACACCCCTCGTGCGTCCACCCGGGAACGGATGGACTCCAAAAGTTCCTCCGGCACCGTGATCGTGATCTTCTTCGTAGCCATATAGCAAGTATGACTACGTCGCGAGCATCAAGCCCATCACTCTGAAGGGTGAAAGTGACAGCCCAGCCCGCTACGCCGGAAACCTTCGGTCCACCCACCTGAACGTGAACTCGATCAAGGTCGCCGCCGTCGCCGCGATCGCGACCGCGATCCACGGCATCGTCACGCCCTCCAGCTTGAGCTGGAAGAACTCCTGGAGCCACGGCACGACCAGGACGATCAGGAAGGCGCCGCCCATCGCGCCGACCAGGCCGACCCGCCACCACGTGTACGGGCGGGCGATGATCGCCAGGACCCACATCGAGGTGAGGAACAGGGCCAGCGTCGCCGCGCTGGTCTCGGACTTCAGGGCCTCCGCGCCGGTGTAGTGGTGGCGTGCGACCACGTACGTCACGAAGGTGGCCGTCGCCGCGATCACCCCGCCCGGGATGGCGTAGCGCATCACGCGTTTCACGAAGTGCGGCTTCGCGCGCTCCTTGTTCGGGGCCAGGGCCAGGAAGAAGGCCGGGATGCCGATGGTCAGCGTGGACAGCAGCGTGAGGTGGCGCGGCAGGAAGGGGTACTCGACCTGGGAGCAGACCACCAGGATGGCCAGCAGCACCGAGTAGACCGTCTTCGTCAGGAAGAGGGTGGCGACCCGGGTGATGTTGCCGATGACCCGGCGGCCCTCCGCGACCACCGAGGGCAGGGTCGAGAAGCTGTTGTTGAGCAGGACGATCTGGGCGACGGCCCGCGTCGCCTCGGAGCCGGAGCCCATCGCGACGCCGATGTCGGCGTCCTTGAGGGCGAGCACGTCGTTGACCCCGTCGCCGGTCATGGCGACCGTGTGGCCCCGGGACTGGAGGGCGCCGACCATGTCGCGCTTCTGCTGCGGGGTGACGCGGCCGAAGACGGCGTTGCCGTCGAGGACCTCGGCCATCTCGGCCCGGCCGGCGGGCAGCTCGCGGGCGTCGACCGTGTGCTGCGCGCCCGGCAGGCCGAGCTTGCCGGCCACGGCGCCCACGGAGACGGCGTTGTCCCCGGAGATGACCTTGGCCTTGACGGCCTGGTCCTCGAAGTAGCGCAGGGTGTCGGCGGCGTCGGGGCGCAGCCGCTGTTCGAGCACGACCAGGGCGGTGGGCCTGGCCCCGCCGGCCACGGCGGGGTGATCGAGCTCGCGGGCCGAGCGGGCGAGCAGGAGGACGCGCAGGCCCTGCGCGTTGAGGTCGTCGATCTCCTCCAGCGCCGGGTCCCCGGCCGGGAGGAGGACGTCGGGGGCGCCCAGCAGCCAGGTGTTGTTCTCGCCGTCGCCCTCGCTGAAGCTGGCGCCGCTGTACTTGCGGGCGGAGGAGAAGGGGAGGGACTCGGTGCAGCGCCACTCGTTGCTGTCGGGGTAGGCGTCGATGATGGCCTGGAGGCTGGCGTTGGGGCGGGGGTCGGATTCGCCGAGCGCGCCGAGCACCTTCTTGACGTACGCGGCTTCCGCGCCGCCGAGGGGGCGCAGCTCGGTGACGTCCATGCCGCCCTCGGTGAGGGTGCCGGTCTTGTCGAGGCAGACCACGTCGACACGGGCGAGGCCCTCGATGGCGGGCAGTTCCTGGACCAGGCACTGCTTGCGGCCGAGCCGGATGACGCCGATGGCGAAGGCGACGGAGGTGAGGAGGACGAGCCCCTCGGGGATCATCGGGACGATGCCGCCGACGGTCCGGGCGATGGAGTCCTTGAGGTTGGAGTCCTTGACGATCAGCTGGCTGACGATGAGGCCTAGGGAGGTGGGAACCATCATCCAGGTGACGTACTTGAGGATGGTGGAGATGCCGGAGCGCAGCTCGGAGTGGACGAGCGTGAAGCGGGAGGCTTCCTCGGCGAGCTGGGCGGCGTAGGCCTCGCGGCCGACCTTGGTGGCGGTGAAGGCGCCGCCGCCGGCGACCACGAAGGAGCCGGACATGACCTGGTCGCCGGATGTCTTGAGGACGGGGTCGGCCTCGCCGGTGAGCAGGGACTCGTCGATCTCCAGGCCGTCGGCCTCGCCGACGACTCCGTCGACGACGACCTTGTCGCCGGGACCGAGTTCGATGACGTCGTCGAGGACGATCTCGGAGGTGGAGATCCCGGCGGTGGTGCCGTCGCGGCGGACGCTGGGTTTGGCCTCGCCGATGACGGCGAGTCCGTCCAGGGTCTTCTTGGCACGCAGTTCCTGGATGATGCCGATGCCGGTGTTGGCGATGATCACGAAGCCGAAGAGGCTGTCCTGGATCGGGGCGACGAAGAGCATGACCACCCACAGGACGCCGATGATGGCGTTGAAGCGGGTGAAGACGTTCGCGCGGACGATCTCGGTGGTGGAGCGGGAGGAGCGGACGGGAACGTCATTGACGTCTCCGCGGGCGACGCGTTCGGCGACCTCGGCGGTGCTCAGGCCGCCCGGTCTGAAGGGGGGCGCCGGCGGTTCGACGGGGTGTACGGGGTCCAGCTCGGCCCCCGCGTCGATGGCGGCGCCGGTCCGCTCCGGCCCGTCGTGATCGATCCTCGCCCGCTGCGTCATGCATTCGACGGTAGAGGGCCTTCGAACGGTTCACCCGCCGAGCGGTGCGAAGATCCGACTTCAGGATGAGCGGAATCCTCCTCGGGTCCCCCTACGCGTCGCGGTCCCCCCGAGGAGCCTCGTGCGCCGCGGCCTCAGTAGCGGCCTCGGTCTCAGTCTCAGTCTCAGCCTCGGCCGCGGTCTCAGCCTCGGCCGCGGTCTCAGCCGCGGCCGCGCGCTCGGCGGCGTGGCGCTGGAGCGCGGCCTCACGTCCGCGGACGTACCAGATGCCGATCAGGCCGAGTCCACCGCCGGCCGCGCAGGTCCACAGCCACCACAGCAGGTCACGGTCGGCGAACCACCCGTAGAACGGCAGCTGGACGACGAACATGGCGAACCAGAGGATCGTGCCGCCGGTGATGGTGGAGACGACCGGGCCCTCCAGGGGCTCGGGCGCCTCGTGCTTCGCAGTCCACTTCGCCATGCGGCAAGTCTAGGTGGCGCCCCACGAGGTGAACGCGCGGTCGGGTCTACGCGCGGAGATGGACTGACTCTCGTTCATCTGTTCATACTGAAACGGTTTGCCTGCGACCGGATTCGTTCGTATGAATCGCCAAATAGACCAGTTTGAGGACCGCATGCTCACCTCGGCACCCCCCGCCGCGGCCCCCACCAACGGCCTGGACCGCTACTTCAAGATCTCGGAGCGCGGCTCGACCGTGGCCCGCGAAGTGCGAGGCGGTCTGGCGACCTTCTTCGCGATGGCGTACATCATCGTGCTGAACCCGATCATCCTGGGCAGCGCCAAGGACATGTACGGGCACCAGCTCGACGGCGGCCAGCTCGTCACCGCCACCGTCCTGACGGCCGCCTTCTCCACCCTCCTCATGGGCGTCATCGGCAACGTCCCGATCGCGCTCGCGGCCGGCCTCGGCGTCAACACCGTCGTCGCCCTCCAGCTCGCCCCGCGGATGAGCTGGGCCGACGCCATGGGCATGGTGGTGCTGGCCGGCTTCGTGGTGATGCTGCTGGTCGCGACCGGCCTGCGCGAGCGGGTCATGAACGCCGTCCCGCTGGGCCTGCGCAAGGGCATCGCGATCGGCATCGGCCTGTTCATCATGCTGATCGGCCTGGTCGACTCCGGCTTCGTCTCCCGCATCCCGGACGCCGCGCACACCACCGTTCCGCTCCAGCTCGGCAGCAACGGCCACCTGCACGGCTGGCCGATCCTGATCTTCGTGGTCGGCGTCCTGCTGACGCTCGCGCTGCTGATCCGCAAGACGCCGGGCGCGATCCTCATCTCCATCGTGGTCACGACCGTGATCGCCGTCGCCGTCCAGCTGATCGCCCAGCTGCCCGCCGGAGCCTGGGGCCTGACCGTCCCCGAGTGGCCGGGCAACCCGCTGTCCGCGCCCGATTTCGGCCTCGTCGGCGAGGTGAGCCTCTTCGGCGGCTTCGAGAAGGTCGGGATGCTGACGGGCGCCCTCTTCGTCTTCACCGTGCTGCTGTCCTGCTTCTTCGACGCGATGGGCACCATCCTCGGTGTCGGCGACGAGGCGAAGCTGATCGACAAGAGCGGCGACTTCCCCGGCATCAACCGGGTCCTGCTGGTCGACGGCCTGGCCGTCGCCTCGGGCGGCGCGACCTCGTCCTCGGCGACCACCTGCTTCGTGGAGTCCACCGCCGGCGTCGGCGAAGGCGCCCGTACGGGCCTGGCCAACGTCGTGACGGGCGGCCTCTTCACCGTGGCCCTCTTCCTGACCCCACTGGCCACGATGGTGCCCTCCCAGGCGGCCACCCCCGCCCTCGTGGCGGTCGGCTTCCTGATCCTGGCCGGGTCGGTCAAGGACATCGACTGGAGCGACTTCACCATCGCCGTCCCGGCCTTCCTGGCCATGGTGACGATGCCGTTCACCTACTCGATCACCAACGGCATCGGCATCGGCTTCGTCAGCTTCTGCGCGCTGCGCCTGGCGACGGGCAGGGGCCGCGAGGTCCCGGCCGCGATGTACGTCGTCTCGGCCGTCTTCGTCTTCTACTACGCGATGCCCGCGCTGGGGCTCACGTGAGGCCGTAGAACTTCTCCGTCTCGTCGACCGCGGTCTTGAACCGCTCGTCGAAGTCATCGCGAATGAGCGTCCGGACGACATAGTCCTGGACGCTCATTCCGCGTTTCGCGGCATGGTGCCGGAGCCGCTCCAGCAGCTCTCCGTCTATGCGCATGCTCAGCACATGTGTCCCCATGCCGACAGGGTCGGGCCACAGGGTGGCGATGCGTGTCACTTTCCGCAGCCGACTCACCCGTACGAGTGACGCAGGGGTGCCGCGCGGGCGGCGTACCGGTGGCGTGCGGGCGGCGTACGGGCGGCGCCGTTCACCGGTTTTCCTTAGCGAGAGTAATGAGTTACTCTAAAGACATGCCTGACTTCTCCCATGGCGACGACGCAGCCGCCGTGAACGACCTCCGCTCCGCCGTCATGCGGCTGGGCCGGCGCCTGAAGCACCAGCGCGTCGACGAATCGCTGAGCCCGACCGAGATGTCGGTCCTCGGCACCCTCGCGCGCTGCGGCCACGCCACCCCCGGTGAGCTGGCCCGGCGCGAGCACGTCCAGCCGCCGTCGATGACACGCATCGTCGCGCTGCTGGAGGCCAAGGGGCTGGTCACGCTGGAGCCGCACCCGGACGACCGCCGCCAGAAGGTGGTCCGCCAGACGGAGGAGGCCGAGGCGATGCTCGAAGAGAGCCGCCGCAAGCGCAACGCCTTCCTGGCCGGGCTCGCGGCCGAGCTCACCGAGGACGAATGGGCCAAGCTCCGCGAGGCCGCACCGGTCCTGGAGAAGCTCGCACACCTGTAAGAACGACGCCTGGAGGCGAACGCTTTTGAGTACGGGAACCGGAGCAGACTCCGCACCCGGCCATCCATCCACCCACAACAACTCCATGTTCGGCTCGCTGAGGATCCGCAACTACCGGCTCTTCGCGACCGGCCAGGTCGTCTCGAACACCGGCACCTGGATGCAGCGCATCGCGCAGGACTGGCTGGTCCTCTCACTGACCGGCTCCGCGTCCGCCGTGGGCATCACCATCGCCCTGCAGTTCCTGCCGATGCTGATGTTCGGCCTCTACGGAGGCGTACTCGCCGACCGGCTGCCCAAGCGGCCGCTGCTGCTCACCACGCAGAGCGCGATGGGCCTGACCGGCGTCGCACTCGCCGTCCTGACCCTCGCCGGACACGTCGAGGTCTGGCACGTCTACCTCGCCGCCTTCCTGCTCGGCCTGGTCACGGTCGTGGACAACCCGGCCCGCCAGACGTTCGTCTCCGAAATGGTCGGACCCGCGCAGCTCGCCAACGCGGTCAGCCTGAACTCCGCCAACTTCCAGTCCGCGCGGCTGGTCGGCCCGGCGCTCGCCGGTGTGCTGATCACCGCCGTCGGCTCCGGCTGGGCCTTCCTGCTGAACGGGCTGTCCTTCGCCGCGCCGATCGCGAGCCTGCTGCTGATGCGTACGCACGAGCTGCACCGGGTCGCGCCGCAGCCGCGCGCCAAGGGACAGCTGCGGGAGGGACTGCGCTACGTCGCGGGCCGGCCCGAGCTGGTCTGGCCGATCGCGCTGGTCGGCTTCGTCGGCACCTTCGGGTTCAACTTCCCGATCTGGCTGTCGGCCTTCGTCAGCGACGTCTTCCACGGCGACGCGGGCACGTACGGGCTGTTCAACACCCTGATCGCGGCGGGCTCGCTGGCCGGCGCCCTGCTGGCCGCCCGCCGGGGCCACGCGCGGCTGCGGCTGCTGGTGGCGGCCGCCGTGCTGTTCGGCGGGCTGCTCGTCGTCACGGCGTTCGCGCCGGGCTTCTGGCTCTTCGCGGCGCTGCTGGTGCCGATCGGGGTGCTCGGCCTGACCGTCAACGTCGTGGCCAACTCCAGCGTGCAGATGGCCGTGGACCCCGAGATGCGGGGCCGGGTCATGGCGCTGTTCATGATGGTGTTCACCGGCGGCACCCCGGTCGGGGCCCCGCTGCTCGGCTGGATCACCGATACCTACGGCGCCCGCGTCGGCATGGCCGCCGGCGGCGCGATCTCCCTGGCCGCCGCGCTCGCCATCGCGGTGGTCCTGTCCCGGGTCGGCAACCTCCGCCTGCGGGTCGACCGCCGCGGAGTCGCCTTCGTCCCGTCCCCCCGCGCCCGCGAACTGACCACCGCCGCGTAGCCCCTGGCCGGGGGTCACGCGGGGACGGGCCTGTGGCCCCTCCCGCTCCCGGCGGCGCAGCCGCGCGGAGCGGAACCGGGGTCCGGGGCCGGTCCGGGTCGGGGGCCACCGGCTCCCGGTTCGGGCACGGGCTCGGTATCGTCGGGGGCATGAGGCTGTTCGCCGCCGTGCTGCCGTCCGCCGAGGCCATCGCCGAGCTGCGCGCCGCCGTCGCGGCGGCGCCGCGGGCCGAGGGGCTGCGCTGGACCGGCGAGCCGGGATGGCACTTCACCCTCGCCTTCATGGGCGAGGTACGCGACGACGTGCTCCCCGACCTGTACGCGCGGCTCGGCCGGGCCGCGACCCGGACCGCACCCTTCCCGCTGCGCATCCACGGCGCCGGCCACTTCGGCGACCGCGCCCTGTGGGCCGGAGCCGCCGGCGGCATCGACTCCATGCGCCTGCTCGCCGAGCGCGCGGAGGCCGCCGCCCACCGGGCCGGGATCCCGATGAACCAGCACCACCGGTACACCCCGCACCTGACGCTGGCCCGCAGCCGCCCCGGCACCGCCGTCGACCTGCGGCCCGTCCTCGACGCCCTCGGCGGCTTCGAGGGCTCGCCCTGGCAGGTCGACACCCTCAGCCTCGTCCGCAGCAACCTCCCCACGAGCGGGGTACCCGGCGAACAGCCCCGCTACGAGGTCGTCGAGGCCTGGCCGCTCGCCGCACAGCCGTAGCCGTAGCCGTAGCCGCAGCCGATCGCCTCAGGGCGCGGAATCCGGACCCAGCGGCGGCCCTCCACCCCGGCGACCTCGTGGAGGAAACCGACCCGGTGGACGGCGTCCGACGGTGTCCGACGCCAACGGCGCCACCGTGGTCGACGGCAAGGTCTACGGTGCCGCTTCCCACGCGCCGCGCACGAGGGGATCTCCTTCAACGCGGGCCGTCCGGCCGCGCCCGGCCCGGATCACCTGGACCCGGCTACCGGGGTGTCGGCGTCCCGGTGGCTGAGGGTGACGTAGAGGTATTCGTCGAGCACCTTCGCCAGCGGCAGTCCGGGCCGGCCCAGGGAGGCGGTCAGCGCCTCCTCGGTCAGCCCGCTCTCCGCGAGCGCGGCCCGCGCCCAGGCCCGGCCCAACCGCAGGTGGCGCCGGAAGGCGGCGGCGTCGCGCCCACCGTGCAGCCGGGCGGCGATGGCCGCGTCCCACGGCATGACCGTGCGCGGCCTCAGCGCGAACAGCGCCTTCGCGGCGGCGGTCGGGCCGAGGGTGCGCCGGCCCAGCGGCAGCGCGGCCAGGTCGCCGTACCCGGTCGCGAGCCGGGCGATGTCGGTGTCGGTCAGCGCCGCGAGGGGGGCCTCGGGCAGCGGGCGGTGCCGCACCCACCAGGCGCCGAGCCCGGCGCCGAGCGGGTCCGGCTCGCCCTCGCGCGGGTAGCGGATCCGGCAGCCCCAGGAGTTGAGCCAGCGGTGCAGGGCGGTGCGGTGCGCGGCCCCGGAGAGGTCGATCCCGGGGGCGGTGTCCGCCACCAGGGCCAGCCAGCTGCGGTCCACGCCCGGGAAGGCGCCGAACACCTCGGCGGCGGCGCGCAGCGCGGCGGGCTTCGGCGCGGGCGGCAGGTCGCCCTCCAGGTGCTCGCGGGCCACGCGCGCCGGTACGCACATCCGCCAGGCGTCGGTGACCAGCTCGGCCAGCTCCGCGCCGTCGAGGGCGTCCATCCGGGCGTGGACCCAGTTGTAGCGCATGTCACCGGCGCCGGGCAGGGAGAACTTCCCGGGCTCGGCGGCGACCAGCGCGGGCCGTTCCTCCTTGGGGAAGGCGAAGCCCAACTCGCTCTCGTCGCGGGAGAGGGCGAGGTAGACGATCCTGCCGATCCGGAACTTCACCCGGTCGCGGATGAGGTGTTCCTCCGTGCGCGGCAGCGCGAGCGCGAGCCGCCGTACGTCTTCCACGGTCACCATGACCGCAGTCTGCCAGGGGCCCCGTACGAAGGACCGGGTGCGGCCGCGTTAGTCTCGACGCGTGGATCCGAAGACCAGAAACCGTGTCATGGCCGGTGTGCTCGTGCTGATGTTCGTCGTCGTCGCCGTGGCGGCCGCCGTCGGGCAGTAGCGCGCGCGGGTTCGCGGGAGGCTCTTGCCTGGAGTGAACTCGAAGCAGTTGGCTTGTGCCCCATGAAGTACACGCAGCTCGGACGCAGCGGACTCAAGGTCAGTCGACTCGTACTCGGCACGATGAACTTCGGTCCGCAGACAGACGAATCCACCAGTCACGGCATCCTGGACGCCGCGCTCGACGCGGGTCTGAACTTCGTCGACACCGCCAACGTCTACGGGTGGGGCGAGAACAAGGGCCGCACCGAGGAGATCATCGGCACCTGGTTCGCCCAGGACGGCGGCCGGCGGGACAAGACCGTGCTGGCCACGAAGGTGTACGGGAACATGGGCGCCGAAGGCGACCCCTGGCCCAACCACGACCGGCTGTCGGCGCTGAACATCCGCCGGGCCGTCGAGGCCAGCCTCAAGCGGCTCCGGACCGATTACATCGATGTCTACCAGTTCCACCACATCGACCGCCGGACCCCCTTCGAGGAGATCTGGCAGGCCGTCGACGTACTCATCCAGCAGGGCAAGATCCTCTACGCCGGGTCGTCGAACTTCCCCGGCTACAAGATCGCCCAGGCCAACGAGACGGCCGCCCGCCGCGGCATGGTCGGCCTGGTCAGCGAGCAGTGCCTGTACAACCTCTCCGAGCGGCGCGCCGAGATGGAGGTCATCCCGGCCGCTCAGGAGTACGGCCTCGGCGTGATCCCGTGGTCCCCGCTGCACGGCGGGCTGCTGGGCGGTGTGATCAAGAAGGAGGTCGAGGGCGGGCGCCGCGCCTCCGGCCGGTCCGCGGACGCGCTGGCCGACACCGCCGTACGGGCGCAGTTGCAGGCGTACGAGGACCTGCTCGACAAGCACGGCCTGGAGCCCGGCGAGGCGGCCCTGGCCTGGCTGCTGACCCGCCCCGGCGTGACGGGCCCGATCGTCGGCCCGCGTACGGCCGAGCAGTTGGAGAGCGCGCTGCGCGCCGTGGAGCTGGAGCTGTCGCAGGAGGTGCTCGCCGGCCTGGACGAGATCTTCCCCGGCCCGGGGCCGTCCCCGGAGGCCTTCGCCTGGTGACGGGTGACCGGCGCCGGGTGAGGGTGACCGGTGACGGTGCCGGGTGACCGGTGACAGTAACCGGTGACCGGTGACAGTGCCGGGTGACCGGTGACAATAGCCGGTAACCGGTGAACCGGCAGCCGGCAGGTACGCGTACGGCCGTCGCCGCTTCGTCCGGGGCGGCGGCCGATACGCGTTACGGATCCCGCGCGGGCCGGTAGGGGCCGCCGATGCCCCAGGCCTGGTGCAGGACCGCCGCGAACTCGCCCGCCAGGCGGTGCTCGCCGGAGGCGTTGGGGTGGGTGCCGTCGTAGGTGTCGTGGTGGAGTTCGTACGAGTCCGGGCGCGCGGCCAGCAGCAGCGGCGAGGCGGCGGTCGACAGGTCGGCGACCGCCTTCGCGAGCAGCTCGTTGAAGAGCGCGACCTCGGCCGCGAAGGGCGGATCGTCCTGGGCCCGGACGTTCGGGATGACCGGCAGCAGCACCATCCGGACGCCGGGGCGCGCGGCGCGGGCCTCGGCGATGAAGCGGCGGGCGTTGGCGGCGGTTTCGTCGGCGCGGGTGTAGAAGCCGAGGTCGATGAGGCCGAGGGAGACGAGCAGGACGTCGGCCTGGCCCGCGCGGACGGCCGGGCCGATGAGGGGGGCCATGTGCTGCCAGCCCTCGCCCCAGCCGGCCAGGTGGCGGCGGGCGTGCGCGGGGAAGCCCGGGTCGGCGTACGCGTGGCTGGTGGGGGCGTCGGCGAAGGTGTCGTAGACCTCGCTGCGCGGACCGACGATCTGGTACGGGCCGCCCATGGTGGCGCTCAGGTGCTGCCACATCCGGTAGCGCCAGGTGTAGTCGCCGGCGCGTCCGATGGTCATGGAGTCGCCGACGAACATGAAACGCATCCGGACATCATCCCGGATGACGTGACGGGCCGTCCCCGGCGGCCCTGTGATGCCGGACACGCGGCCCCGGCTGGCAGGCTGGTCGCATGCGCCTGCTGCCGTCGACCGCCGTCCCCACGCTCTCCGCCCTGTCCGCCGTGTCCGCCGCCCTCGTGCTGGCCGTGCTGCCCGCTCCGGCCACGGCCGCCGAGAGCCCCGGTGCGGCGGGGTTCACGATCACCGATCCGCGGATCAAGGAGTCGAGCGGGCTGGCGGCCGGCCGCCTCCACCCCGGCGTCTACTGGACCCACAACGACAGCGACGACGGCCCGTACGTGTACGCGGTGGACTCCGCGACCGGCAGGACGGTCGCCCGGGTGACGCTCACCGGGATCGGGCGGCCGCGCGACGTGGAGGCGATCTCCCTGGGACCGGACGGGCAGCTGTACCTCGCCGACATCGGGGACAACCGCGACGGCACCTGGGACCACGTGTGGATCTACCGCTTCCCCGAGCCCGCGCAGCTCGGCGATGTCACCGTCAGGGCCGAGCAGTTCACGGTGACGTACGCCGACGGGCCGCGCAACGCCGAGGCCCTGATGGTCCATCCGGTGACGGGCCGGGTGTACATCGCGAGCAAGCACGAGGAGAAGGGCGGCCTGTACGAGGGCCCGCAGAAGCTGTCGCCGAGCGGGCCGAACGTCTTCCGGCGGATCGCGGACGTGCCGTGGGTGACGGACGGGGCGTTCTCGCCGGACGGCGGCCGGCTGACCCTGCGCGGCTACTTCACGGCCCGCAGTTTCCCGTGGAAGGACGGGCGCCCGGAGGGTGAGGGGGAGAGGGTCGGCGCTCCGTGGCAGGGACAGGCGGAGTCGGTGACGTACACGGCGGACGGCTCGGCGCTGATGTTCGGCTCCGAGGGCGCGAACAGCCGGGTCGTGTCGGTCCCGGTGACCCCGGCCACCGCGTCCCCGTCCGCCCCGGCGGCGCCGGGCCCCGCCAAGCCGGGCTCCCCGCCCACGACCGGGGACTCCGCCGCGCAGGACGGCAGTTTCACCAAGGGGGCCCTGGTCCTCGCGGCGGGCACGATCCTGGTCCTCGCGGGGAAGCGGCTCCTGCGTCGCCGGCCGAAGGGGTAAGGCCGGGCCGGGCCCGTCGTCCGCGCCGCGCCCTCCAACTGCCCCGGAGGGCCCTGCCGTTCCGGCCGGGCAGACGCGCTGCCCAGATCGGTCAGGAGTGGCCGAGGTCCGGCGCTTCGACGTCCGTGACGGGGACCGAACCCGTGTCGGGGACCGGGCGCAGCGGGAACTCGTCGGTGGCCATCGAGTCCAGGACCGGCGGCGCGGGCCGCGGCGGCGTCGGCATGACCGCGGCCTCCGAATGGCCGCCGCAGCCGTACGAGAGGGACACGAGGTGTCCGTCGGCCGGGCTGAACTCGTTCGCGCAGACGCCGAAGGCCTGGCCGAGCGAGCCGCCGATCGCGACGAGGAAGCCGCAGGAGACGCAGGACGCGGGCGCCGCCTGCGCCATCGGGGTCTTGGCGCCGAAGGACTCGTCCCAGCGGTCGGCCGCGCTGTGCAGCCCGTAGCGGGACAGGACGCGGGCGCGCCGCATGCCGAGTTCCTCGGCGACGGAGGTGATGGAGCCGCGTACGGGGACGACCGCGCGGTCGGTGACGTCGGCGTCCTCCGCCTCGACCAGTTCGGCCATCTCGGCGGACACGACCGAGTTCGGCGGCGGGGCGTCCTCACCCGACCAGCCGGGCTCCAGGCGCAGGTCCTCGGCGTCGGTGGGCAGCAGGTCGCCGGGGCCCATGTCGCCGGGCCGCAGCCGCTCGCTCCACGGCACCCACTCGGGTGCGAGGAGGGCGTCGTCGCCGGGCAGCAGCACCGTTTCGTCGAGGGTGACGTTCTTCGCGCGGGAGGCGCGGGCGACGGTCACGGCCCAGCGCCAGCCGCGGTAGCCCGGTTCCTTGCACTCGAAGAAGTGCGTGACGACCCGGTCGCCCTCCGCGACGGCGGAGACGTGCTCTCCCACCACGCCGGGGAAGGCGGCCTCCTCGGCCGCCGCACGGGCGAGTTCTACCGCCTCGACGCACAGGCGGTCGGGGGTACGCGGGGTACGGCTTCGCGTCGTCGCAGCACTCACAGGTCTCGTTCTCTCCTACGCCGTCTCACGAGTGCGCCGTCCGTACTGTCGTCCACAACGACCCGTCGGTTTCGTCCGTACGTAGCGCGGGCGGAGCGGACCAGGGGGCCGCGTCGACGTCCGCGCCCCGATCGGCCTCGGGCGCACCTCATGCAATCCATTCTGCGGGATGGCGAAGAGGCGCGCGGCCAAGAACAACCGCCGGTGGCGCGCTACGCACGCTACCTCCTCCGAAGCCTCCGGCCCACATGCGAGGTCCGATTCGCGGACAACGCCGGTAGGCCGGACGCGCCGGGAGGGGTCCGCGAGGGCCGAGTGGGGCACTATGGCCCCGTGGCACCCGTACGGTCGTCCGGCGACGGCTCGGGACCGGCCAGGCGGGCCGGCCGGGCCGTCGGACGTGTGCTGCACCTTCCGATCACCGGTACGGCGCGCGGGATCCGGCGGGCCACGCACGCCCAGGGAGCCGGTGAATCGGGCCTGGGCCGATTGATCGAACTCCACGCCATCAACGGCGCCGGCGACGTGATGATCACGGTCGCGCTGGCTTCCACGGTGTTCTTCTCCGTTCCCACGGACGAGGCACGCGGACGGGTCGCCCTGTACCTGGCCATCACGATGGCCCCCTTCACCCTGCTGGCCCCCGTGATCGGCCCCCTGCTGGACCGGTTGCCGCACGGCAGGCGGGCGGCGATGGCGGGCGCGATGCTGGCGCGGGCGCTGCTGGCGCTGATGATGTCGGGCGCGGTGGCGACGGGCGGGCTGGAGCTTTATCCGGCGGCGCTGGGCGTACTGGTGGCGTCCAAGGCGTACGGCGTCGTACGCAGCGCCGTGGTCCCGCGCCTCCTGCCGCCGACGTTCTCACTCGTCAAGGCGAACTCCAGAGTCACCCTGGCGGGCCTCCTGGCCACGGGCGCGGCGGCGCCGGTGGGGGCCGGCCTGCACGCGATCGGGCCCGAGTGGCCGCTGTACGGGGCCTGCGCGATCTTCGTCTGGGGCACCTTCGCGGCGTTCCAGCTGCCGCACAAGGTGGACGAGGCGAAGGGCGAGCGCCGGGCCCGGCTGTCCACCCACGAGGCGCACTCGCGGCGGCCGGGCCTGCGTACGGTCACCCGCTCGGTGCTGTGCGGGCTGCTGGCCAATGCCGCCATGCGGGGGCTCTCCGGGTTCCTGATCTTCTTCCTGGCCTTCCTGCTGCGGGAGCACCCGCTGGGGGGACAGAGCGCGGCGGTTTCGCTGGGCATCGTGGGCGTGTCGGCGGGCGTCGGCAACGCGTGCGGTACGGCGGTGGGGGCGTGGCTGCGGGCCAGGGCCCCGGAGGCGATCATCGCGGCCGTGCTGTGCCTGACCCTGGCGGTGGCGGTCATGGCGGCGGTCTTCTTCAGCGGGGCCTTCATGGCCGTCCTCGGCGCGACGGCGGGCTTCTGCCAGGCGCTGGCGAAGCTGTCGCTGGACGCGATGATCCAGCGGGACGTGCCGGAGGCCGTCCGTACGTCGGCCTTCGCCCGTTCGGAGACGCTGCTCCAGGTGGCGTGGGTGCTGGGCGGCGCGATCGGCATCGCGCTTCCGCTGAACGGGGTACTGGGCATGGCCGTCGCGGCGACCGTGGTCGCCTCGGGCACGGCGATGGCCCTCCGCGGCCTCCTCGCCACCCCCCGCCCCCACCCCCGCTCCCCCCGCCCCCGCGTGGCGTGACCCCTCGCCCCCGCCGCCCCCTCCACACCCCGCCGCCCCCTCCAGCCCCGCCGCGCCGCCACCCCCGCCGCCCCCTCCAGCCCCGCCGCGCCGTCACCCCCGCCGCACCCTCCAGCCCCGCCGGCGTTTGAGGCGCGGGGTCTGGGGCGGAGCCCCAGGATCTTTCAGCCCCGCCAGGGGGTATCCCCGGACGGAGTCTGGGGGGGATTGAGGCGCGGGGGCCCGGGGGCAGCGCCCCCGCAACGGCGCCACACCCACCCGACCCACCAAGCGGCAGCGCCACGGCACCCCCGTGCGGCGACGAACCCCGGCGGCCCGATAGCCTTCGGCTCATGACCGCACCGCTTTTCCCGGGTAGGGCCCGCCGCAGCGTCGCGGCCCTCGGAGCCGTGTCCGCCGGCCTCCTCCTCCTGTCCGCCTGCGCCGAGCTGACGAAGCCGACGCCGCTCGCGACGGTGACCGTCGGCAGCTCGTCGGTGTCCACGGAGGCCGCCTGCCGCAAGGGCGACGGCCAGGACCTCTCCATGGAGAAGGTCCAGGAGTGCCTCACCGACGTCAAGGACGCCAAGACGATCACGTACGGGCGCGGCGACACGCTGCGCCTCGGCGTCGAGCCCGACGTCGTCGAGGACGGCAAGAAGTGGCAGGCGGTCCTCGACGGGCAGCCGATCACCGAGCCCTCCGAGAACACCTACCGCAGCTTCCACGGCGCCGACGTCTTCGCGACCGGCGGCCAGGGCGAGGCACCCTCCTCGAAGATGCTCAGCTTCGTCCAGGTCGCCAAGGACGGAACGCCGCTGTCGGTCTGGACCTTCAAGATCAAGCTCAAGTAGTCCGTCGTGCGCGCGCTCGTCGTGACCGCGGTGGCCGCCGAGGCCGAATCCGCGGCTTCCGGTCTCACCCCTCATCCGGACCCGGTCACGCCGGAGCCGCGCACCCTGCCCGGTGGTTACCTCATCCACCGCCGGGATCTTCCCGGCCTCGCCGTCGACGTGCTCGTCGGCGGTGTCGGCCCGGCCGCCGCCGCGGCGGCCACGGCCACCGCGCTCGCGCTGGCCGACTACTCCCTCGTCGTCTCGGCCGGCATCGGCGGCGGGTTCGCGCCCGCCGCCCCGGTCGGCTCGCTGGTGGTCGCGGACGCGCTCGTCGCCGCCGACCTCGGTGCCGAGGGCCCCGACGGCTTCGTCCCGGTGGAGGCGCTCGGCTTCGGCCGCAGCGTGCACCTGCCGCCCGCCGAGCTCGCCGCCCGCGTCGCCGAGGCCACGGGCGCCCTCCTCGCGCCCGTGCTCACCGTTTCGACCGTCACCGGCAGCGCCGCCCGCGCCGCCGAACTCGCCGCCCGCCACCCGCTCGCCGGGGCCGAGGCCATGGAGGGCTTCGGGGTGGCGGAGGCGGCCGCCGCGCACGGGCTGCCGGTGCTGGAGATCCGCGCCGTGTCCAATGCCGTCGGGCCGCGTGAGCGCTCCGCCTGGCGGATCGGGGACGCGCTGGACGCCCTCTCCGGCGGCTTCCGCGCCCTGGGACCCGTACTCGCGAACTGGGGAGAACGCCATGAGCACCGCTGAGACCGCGCGACCGCTGAGCATCGCCTACTCGCCCTGCCCCAACGACACTTTCGTCTTCGACGCCTGGGCCCACGGCCGGGTGCCGGGCGCGCCGCCCATCGACGTCACCTTCGCGGACATCGACGTCACCAACGGCATGGCAGAGCGCGGTGAGCTGGACGTGCTGAAGGTCTCGTACGCCGTCCTGCCCTGGGTGTTGGAGGAGTACGCGCTGCTGCCCTGCGGCGGGGCGCTGGGGCGCGGCTGCGGGCCCTTGGTCCTGACGCGCGAGCCGGGGCTCGACCTGGCGGGCAAGACCATCGCCGTGCCGAGCGAACGCTCCACCGCCTACCTGCTGTTCCGGCTTTGGGCGGCCGACGTGCTGCCGCAGGGCGTCGGCAAGGTGGTCGTGCTGCCGTTCCACGAGATCATGCCGGCCGTGCGCGACGGGCGGGTGGACGCCGGACTGGTCATCCACGAGGCCCGGTTCACCTATCGGGACTACGGGCTGCACTGCCTGGCCGACATGGGCGAGCACTGGGAGTCCACCACCGGCCTGCCGATCCCGCTCGGCGCGATCATCGCCAAGCGCTCGCTGGGCGCGGAGCGGCTGCGCGCGCTCGCCGAGGCCGCCCGTACGTCGGTCCGGATGGCCTGGGACGACCCGGAGGCCTCACGGCCGTACGTACGCGCCCACGCGCAGGAGCTGGATCCGGCGGTCGCCGACCAGCACATCGGGCTCTACGTCAACGAGTTCACCGCCGACCTCGGCGACGACGGGTACGCGGCCGTCCGCGGCCTGCTGACCAGGGCCGCCGCGGAGGGTCTGGTTCCCGCCATCTCCCCGGACGCGCTCGCCTTCCCGTAGCTCCCGCGAACCCGCACACACGCCGGTGCCCCGCCGCTCGAAGGAGCGGCGGGGCACCGGCGGTACGCGAAGGCGTCAGACGTCGAGCTGGTCGGCCACCGCGCGCAGCAGACCTGCGATCTTCGTGCCGTGCACCTTGTCGGGGTAGCGGCCGCGCTCCAACATCGGGGTGATGTTCTCCAGCAGGGTCGTCAGATCCTGCACGATCGAGGCCAACTCGTCCGGCTTGCGCCGCTGCGCTGCCGCGACCGAAGGCGCCGGCTCCAGCACGGTCACCGAAAGGGCCTGATCACCACGCTGCCCGGCGACCACACCGAACTCCACGCGCTGGCCGGGCTTGAGGGCGTCGACCCCGGCGGGGAGCACCGACGAGTGGACGAAGACGTCGCCGCCGTCGTCACGGGAGAGGAAGCCGAAGCCCTTCTCGCTGTTGAACCACTTGACCTTGCCGGTAGGCAAAGCACGCACCCCGTCTCACATACCCGGAACCGAACCAACATGTCTCAGCAGGTCAGGGTATCCATGTCCCAGGGGCCGTGACTGCCGTCTCTCGCTGTGAAGAGTCTCCCCTCACCTACCCCCCGTCAAGCATGGCCGAACTCGCTATGCCCGGATCTCGTCCATGAGCATCCGCAGGGTCAGAGAGTGCTTGTCCGGCGGCAGCGCCTCCATGGCGGCTTGCGCGTAGGCAACACCCCCGGCCCGGTCCCCGGACCGGGCCAGCATCAGCCCTCGGTGCAGCTCCAGGTGAGTGGCGAACCGGGGCAGCTCCGGCGGGAGCTCGGCGCGCGCGAACTCCTGCGCCCGGGTGGCCCCGCGTTCGTCTCCGAGACGTGCCAGCAACAGGGAGAGGAAGACGTTCATACGCCACCAGGGCACCGCGTAATCGGAGGTGCGCTCGTACGATCCGGCGACGTCGAAGATGCGGCGGCCTTTGTCGGCGAGCTCCGTGGCAGTCTTGCGATCGCCCCTCAGAGCGGCGGCGTGCGCCTTGCCCATGACGGCGTTCAGCAGCCCCAAGGACGGCTTCTCAGTGATCGCGAGGGCCTGGTCGGCCAGCATATCGGCAACACCCGGAGAGGCCCCCTCGTAGCCGAGGGCGATAGCGGCACGGCCCCGCACCCAGACGCGCGCCGCGTCGTCGCCCGACTCATCGGCTGCCGCTGCCGCCATGCGGTACCAGTGGACGGCCTTGGAGCCGTCCGAACCTGGAAACGTCTTGGCGTAGAGCGTCATCAGCCGCGACGCGACGGACCAGAGCTGCGGCTGGTCCAATTGCTGTTGGACCACGACCAATTCACCGGCCACCCGGCGCTGGATATCGGCGGCCCCCATCGACATGTAGTCGGTGCCATAGGTGGCGAGCTTGTCCTCCCAGCCATCCGCGGACGGCCCGCCGGACAGCCGGGCAGCGAACCCGGCCGACAGCAGGTCGGAGGCGATTACCGGAGCTATGGCGGCCCCTGCGACATCCGTCAGAAAAGTACGCCGCTGCAACCCGTCCTCCATGACAGCCAGGGATACGTCCAGGACAGCGGACAGCGCGGCCAGGTAGAACGGGCCGGGCACGTGCTTTCCACACTCCCAGCCACTCACGTACTCGCGCGACAAAGTCGTGCCGTACACGTCATTGATCACCGTCGCCAGCCGCCCCTGCGACCATCCGCGAGCCTTGCGGAGATCCCTGACCAGCTCCCCGATGTCCATGCGCTCACCTTGCCACTCCAGGTGCCGCTGGACACCCACATCCCTTCCCTGTGAGGTGCCTTCACACTACGGATCACACTGGGCCGCGCCTTCCTGCACGCCGAGACTTGGAGTGCGCTCAATGGCACACCAGGAAGGGACAGGACATGGCGGTAATCAACCTGCGGCGAGAGGCCGAACAGCGTGACCCCGTCCCCGTCGAGACACCCAAGCCTGTCCCCGGCTGCCGGCGGTGCCTCTCTCTTGTGGTGCGCCGGAAGAACGCCGGGTCCGTCCAGGACTACAGCGGAGTGACGGACGCCAACGTGCTGATTCGCGAGCACCAGGCGGTGGACCACCCGTGACCAGAACTGGCTTCCGGTATGCCGAGCACACCATCCGCCACGTTCCCGAGGGCGGCATCACCTGGGAGGTGTTCTGCCGGGCCGCAGGGTGTGAGCTGGACTCCGGCCCTCAGGACGAGCAGGAGGAAGCCCAGGACTGGGCGCTCCGGCACACAGGCCGCACCGGGCATCGACTGTTCCGCCGCGTGGTGACCGACCACGCGGAGGTCACCCGCGCCGGCTGAACTCCGTTGCCCAAAGCCGACCCTTGCACCCTGATCCAGCTGAGCCCGTCAACCCCTACCGTCGGGGCGGGACCTTCCTTGCTTGGGAATGCCGCGGGCACGCTCTTTACGCCGCTCCTTGAGCACCTGGGGAATCTCGACCGTGCCATAGGAGCGCTCCACCATGGCGCGACCTTCAGGGCTGTCAAGGACCGACGCGTCCACCCAATGACGGGGGACGTTGGCACTCCACTGCGCCCACTCGACATCACTTTCTGGGATCATTTTCAGCTCGCTGGCGAGACGGCCGATGTCACCCATGTCCACCATGACGTTATCCCGACCGCCGGGGGCCTTACCAGGCACGGCATCGCGCCATACCCAGACCGTCACCCCATGCTCTCGTAGGAATTCTCGCCGATCTGCCTCGTCCTTGGCTGCCCAGACATCGCCGTACAATCGGCCGGTCGCAGTAAGCGTCGGATGCCTGCGCTCAGACTCCAGATTTTCCAGCCCAGAAATCTTGCCGGACAGAGATTTGTGCATGCGCCAGTAGGAACTCTCCTGGCCTTTCCCGTCATATTTCCCGGCGAGGAAATCACTCTCCAGCCTGCCAAGCCTGACCTTGGCCACCTCCAGCTCTTTAGCCATGCTCGGACCCCCGGCGGTCCGTTCAAACATCTCCCATTGGCCGACGACGCCCACGACGGCATCGTTCACGTAGCCATCCAATTTCAAGGCTTCAATGTAGCCACCCTTGACGCACTTGCCACCCCTGAAGCGGCTGGTACAGCGGTAGAAGAACTTCCCATCGACCCTTGTGCCGTCCTTACGGAGCGCACCCGACGTCTTCACCCTGGCCAACGCCGAACCACATTCACCACACTTGGCGACACCGGCGAGAAGACTCCTGGCCACTCGTGTACCGGAATTCTTAGCCTTGGGCTGAATCTTTGCAACCAGTCGATACCATTCATCAATGGTCGCCAAGGGGATTTCCGGAAGGATGACAGGCTCCCCGCAATCATCCAAGACAATTTCACCTTTATAGGTGTAGATTCCGGGCACCCAGTGGGATCGAATGAACTTGTTGATGACGACTGCTTGCCATTGCGTACCCTTGAGCCCCTCACCTTTGGTCGCACGCAAATGGTCACCCAGGTGCGAACACCCCGAATATTGAAGTCCTTGGCGATTCTATGCGTGGACTGCCCTTCCAACACACGGGCAAAGATTTCCTTGACGACCCACTCAAATTTGGGGTCGATCTCCAGGACCTTGCGACGCTCACCCTCGACCGACTTGATGCGGTAGCCGGTGGGCGGGGCCCCCACAATCCACGACCGGTTTTCAAGACGAGTCTTGACGCCGTTCATGATGCGGGCTTGAATGGCATCCCATTCGGCTTCCGCAAATACGGCCGCAATCTGCGCCATCATCTTGCCAGGACCGGTCGAGAGATCGAACCCCTCTTCGACGCAGACGATGTACTTACCGTTGTCCTGGCACCACTTCAATAGCTCGTTGAAGTGGAGAGAGCGGCGGGTGAGCCGGTCAAGCCTGTAGGCGATGATCACATCGAATTGTTCCGGCCGCTTCAGCCACGTGCCCAGTTCGGGTCGCTTGAACGGGGAGAGGCCACCGGACACGTCCGTATCCTCTGCGATACCGGCCAAGATGCCGGATACATGGGGTGCTGCAAGGTGGTGCTCGATGCCGCGCAGCTGGCCCTCGATGGCAGTGGAGGCGTCGGAGTCCGACGACAGTCGGAGTGCGGCAAGGTAGCGCAGGTTCGGTTCCACGATCGGGACGCTAGCTCGCCAGTTAAGCAACCGTCTGGATTTTGCCGGCAGGCACGCACAGCCTCGGCCCTTGTGCTAGGCGGCTTCCATGCGCCGGGGACTACCCTGGTGGGGTGACTGTTACTCCTCAGCCCGACGAGGCGCGGCCCGGCGACGGGCTCGTCAAGGCCGGCGGCATCGTGTTCATCGTCGGCGCCCTGGCCACCCTCGCGACGATGGCACCCCTGTTCCTGGGCACCGACCCGTTCCCCTCGTACGCGTGGGCGGTGTGCATGCTCATGGGCGTCGGCTTCGCCGTCTCCGCGGCGGGCGTGTTGCGCTCCGCCGCCGCGCAGCGCAAGGCGGCCCGGGCGTCCCAGGCCGCCTGACGGGCGGGCTCAGAGCTCGCGCGTGCGGGCGTACTCCGCGAGCCACTCGGGCAGCGCGGTGAGGTCCGCCAGCACCACGTCCGCGCCCGCCGCGCGCAGTTCCGGCTCCCCGCACGGGCCGGTCGGCACCGCCACGGATATGGCGCCGGCCGTGCGGGCACCGCGTACGTCTCCCACGTGGTCGCCGACGTAGACCTGCGCCCCGTACTCGCGCAGGGCGTCGGCCTTGGCCTCGGCCCACAGCCAGCCGATGACGGCGTCGGGTTCGATGCCGAGGTGCTCCAGGTGGTGGCGGGCGTTGGGCTCGTTCTTGGCGGTGACCACGATCGCGCGGCCGCCCAGGGCCTGGACGGCCTTGACGGCCTCGTGGGCGCCGGGCATCGCCGGGGTCGGCTCGATGGCGTACGTGACGTACATCTCCCGGTAGCGGTCTCTCATCGCCGGGATCTGCGACTCCGGGAACCAGTAGGCCAGCTCCTCCTCCAGCGGCGGACCGAGGCGGGTGACCGCCTCGTCGGCGTCGATGAACGTACCCGTCTCGGCGGAAAGGGCCTGGTAGGTGGCTCTGATACCCGGCCGGGAGTCGATGAGGGTCATGTCGAGGTCGAAGCCGACGGTCAGTACCGGAGCGGGAGTGGGCTCGGTGGGGTTCTGGGAGCTCATACCGTCATTGTGCCGAGGTCCGACCGGTGGGCAGGACCGTGGACTTAACCTCGCATCAACAGACAGTGACATTTAGTGATATGTCAGCCGCTGTCCTTGGTGCCGCTTCAAGGCGCTCTCCAACGACCCGTCGGATGGCGTGGACGGTGGCCGGCTGCGCGGCGCGAGCGGCCCCGACGCGGAAGTCGTCCGTACGCTGCGGGTCCCGCGCACGCTGTCATCCCGGACTCGGGTGACGGGGTCCCCGCTGATCGTGCCGTGCGCGCCGTAGCCCTGGCCGGGCGTTAGGGGCTGCCGCTGCCAGCCGGCGGCTCGCGCCGTGCCGGGCCGGGCCGGGCCGGGCCGGGCCGGGCCGGGGCCGCTGCGCGGGGCCTCTCCCCGCCCCGCCCTTCCACCATCCCCCAGACTCCGTCCGGGGGGACCCCCAGCCGGGCTCTGCCCGGACCCGCGCCTCACCCCCCCCGGGA